>JBILHQ010000120.1:0-19262 GCA_044350415.1 Saprospiraceae bacterium
ATTTACAGTTATTTGCGATTGCGCATTTAAAGAGAAAATGAAAAGGCTAAATATTACAATACTTAAATTCCTCATATTAATTGTAAACACTGTTAAGCCAATAATTTGTACCGCCAATACTGGTTACCACCAATTTCCCGGATTTCACGCCGGCCGTTAGTGAAATAGATGCTATCGCAGAGCCACTTCCATTTGCCCAAAACTCGCTGCCGGCAGCAGCAGTATTAATAGTTGCATCCGATCCTGTGGTAAACGTAACCTTCCATTCCACCTCTTCTCCTTCATCAAGTGTCGTCGGGTCGGGAAGCGTTAATGCACCCGCTGCAGTTTGAAAATTATATGCTGAAGCACGATTGGTAATAGCGATCGCAGAAAAAGAGGCTCCTACATTTTGTGTACGGCGGTTAATAAATCCATTTGTTCTAAAGCTGTTTTTGGGCGTGATCTCAAAAGCATTACGTATTGTTCCATCTTCATCCATATTTGACAAAGTGGTAACGGTCCCTCCCGAAACACTGCCTCCTACGATCGTTGTTTTAAGTACAGAGGCGACGGTACTTCCTAAAACATGGTGAAATGCTACAGCATCATCATCAAATGCTGCTGCACTATTTTGGCTCACAATGGGGATTGCAATGCCACCTGCATCCTTGGTGAAGGTCTTCGTTCCTTTTCCGATAAACTGATCAGATAAAGAAATACCTCCCGCTGTCAGCAATGTGGCATGGTGCAGCCTGATATCTGTTCCAGAGATGGATAAACCAGCAGATGTATTGGAAGTCTGGAATGCACCAACGGTAGATATACCGGTAGTTTGATTCGCTGGGCTCCACGTAGTACCGTTCCATGCCAGGACTTGTCCTGTTGAAGCCGATTGCTGTGCAAGGTCTAAAGGAGAAGCAACTGTTCCTGCTCCGCTTAACCTTGCAGAGACCGACACAGGATGATTATCAACATAACTTTTCTGAACTAATGTATTGTTGTTGTATTGGGCAGATAAGTCTGAAGGGTAATCAATTCTTTTATCCGACGCTGAATAAGTTGGGAAAACTTTAAATTGATTAATAGTGCTGAAATACCTTGCAGTTGTAATAGCAGCAGTATCCGTTGCTTCTATTGTTGAACGCTGAAAAGAACTTCCAGTCTCAGAATTTAATGCAGCAGATAAACCATCGACATACAAAGAAGACCATCTGTCAGCATCATCACCTTTAGCCAAAATATGTACTTGATTTTTATATTGCTCTATGTACGATGAATTTAAAGGTGATGCACCATAAAGCGATCCGTTATTCAAAGCATCTACAAAAGTAGCAGAGTCTCCGGCTGCTACACTACGGAAAGTTTGATCCCATCCATTGTCGTTAAGGAATATACCACCCCAGTTAGTTGAGCCTGAAAATCCTTTTGAAATAATAGCTCGTTCGTTTGTTACATTTGGAGTAGTCGGATCTCCATAAGTATAAGTCCTACCCAAAAAAACAGTGTCAACGGATCTTGATAAACCTTGTTTTGTAGACAAATTAGCAGAACTTGTAGATGGCAACCATGATGTGCCGCTCCATGCCAGGACTTGCCCTGTTGAGGCGGATTGCTGTGCAAGGTCTAAAGGAGAAGCAACTGTTCCTGCTCCGCTTAACCTTGCAGAGACAGAAACAGGATGATTATCCACATAACTTTTTTGAACTAATGTGTTAGCATTGTACGTTGCTGACAGATCACTAATGTAATCTATTCTACGCAGAAGTCTTGAGTAAGTTGGATATACATTAAGTTGATTTTCAGTTGAACCGTCAAAAGATCTTAAGCGAGTTATGGTATCCTGAACAAGTGTTTCTGAAAATTTTGTGCCGTTATAACTCCTTGCCTGAATCGCATTACCAGTAACATTAAAATAGGTGTATCTACCTGTAAGCGTTCCTCTTGCACCTATGGCAATGGTATTTCTGTATTGATCTATAAACGAAGAATTAGCTGGAGCTGCTGACCCAAGTCCTGTGTTAACTGCTGCTACAAAAGAAGCAGAATCTACCGACGCCACGCTCCTGAATGGGGTATTCCAACCAATATCGTTTAAAAAAATACCACCCCAGTTAGTATTTCCTGAAAACCCTTTTGAAATGATAGCTCGTTCATTGGTGACATTTGGTATTATTGCTCCACCAAAAGTATAAAGACTACCTAAAAAAACAGTGTCAACAGATCTTGATAAACCTTGTTTTGTAACCAAAGGTGCAGTACTTGTTGCTGGCAACCATGCTGAACCATTCCATTGCAGTACCTGCCCGCTTGTTGCGCCATTACCATTCTTTACCCCACCAGGAAGTATTACGTCACTTTGTGCAAATGAATCGCCAAGCACCCCGAATAAGAGAAAAAGAAGAAATGTGATTTTCATAAAGACCAATTAGTTTAAATATTCCACTGTGATAATATCACCGACTGCATTGGCAGTAGTTGTAATGGTTGTTCCTGAATAGGTAAACTGTATTACGTTAGGACCAGAGGCCACATAAAAAAGGCGCACGCCATTGCGAAAAACACGAACGGGGACAGAAGTTCCTGATACTGCGGATTGTGAAACGGCAATAGTAAAGGCAGTTTGTGCCGCTGTCGCTGTGAAACTTTCTTCCCGCATAGATCGGTTAGCGGCTGGTGCCCAGGCGGTCCCGCTCCAGGTCATCACCTGACCAGTGGTAGCACTGTTTTGTGCCAGATCGGCGGTGATATTCTGTCCGGTCAGCGTAAAATCAATCCGGGCATTGTCAGTTACGGTTGCGGCTGCATGTGTATTTGCGGCAAGTTCATTCAACTGCCCCTGTACCGTTGTAGCGGTCAGTGGAGCAGTTGCTGTTGCGCTTGTATTCGTTGCAGATTGGGTAACAGGTACCCAGTTAGTACCACTCCATGCCAGAACTTGATTGGTAGTGGCACCAGATTGTGCTAGGTCTGTATTAGCAATACTTCCAGCGATAATGGTAGCCGTCAGATTTTGCCCTGTGAGGGTAAAGTCAATTTTGGTACCATCAGTGACCGTTACAGCAGCGTGAGATGCCGCACCGAGCTGTTGAAATGCGGCATTGATATTATCAGTCGTGAAAAAATTGCCAGTGTCTGCCAGTGGAATATTCGCGGCGGTCAGTGCCGATTCAATTACTTCAGCGGTAAGGTTCTGTGCAGCGAGCGTTAAATTCACTGTAGTACCGTCTGTGATCGTTACGGCAGCATGGCTTGCGGCTTCAAGCGCATCCAGGTCAACTGCTTGCGTAATGGAAATAAAGTCTGACTTTGCTTTATCTGCTGCAATCATCAGACCCGCCAGCAGATTGGTGGCAGCGGGAACGGTAACATCATTACCGTTACTACTGTTTACATCTAATGTGGTAGTTGTCCTGTTCGCAATCGTAAGGTCGGTGGTGGCAGTTACCGTTGCAGGTACCCAGTTAGTACCGTTGAATTGGAGCAATTGACCATTAGTGGCACCTGTTGATACAAGCCGGTTGGTGTGCATTGTATCGGTGAGCACACCGCCCCGTTTAATCATTTGCGTATTTTGGGCGTTAGTGGCAACTGCCAGAAAAACCAGCAATGCTGAAAGAATGACTTGTTTTAAAAATTTCATAGTGTGTATAAATTTAGTTGTTAAATTCAATGTTGACTTCATCACCTGCTGCGCTTGCTGCCGTCGTTATTGTAGCGCCTGCATAAGTAAATTGGAAGGTTCCGGGAGCGCCTGGCACATATCGTAGTTTTACTCCATTGCGATAAACTTTAAGGGGGTAATTGTCGCCAGTTTGTGGCTCAGGGGTATATCCGGTGAGGATAAAATCTGTTTGTCCCAGGACTGCCGTAAAAAACTGCTCCTTCATTTTCAATCTATCCGATGGAACCCAGGCGGTGCCGTTCCATTGCAAAAACTGCCCGGTTATGGCACTGTTTTGAGCCAGATCGGCAGTCATATTCTGACCAGTAAGTGTAAAGTCAATCCGTGCGTTGTCTGTTACCGTTACTGCTGCGTGGGCATTTGTTCCAAGCGATTGAAGTGCAGCTGCGGTTTGTTGTTTGTAATAATTTTGGATACAGGCAAAGTCGTACGGACCTATTCCGGCCTGGCTACCAGCATTACCATCTGCCAAATTGCCAAATGCGCCAATATTAAAAGTGCCCCATTTTGACTCCTGAAGAATCAATACCCTTGCATTTAAAAGGTCGGAACCATCCAATGCCCCTGAAGCAGCAGCATCAACAACGCGAATCACCAACGGGAATGTGGACATTACCTGAGTCACTTCAAGTCGAATACATCCACCTGCTGGCCACACCACAAATCCTGGGGCGATTTCAGTTGCTTCAAAATTGGCATCGGGGTACTGTTTGTATCCGCCAGCCAGCCCCGATATGGTAATATCATAGGTATTTGCAGAGACAATCGTGCGCACCGGCATATTACCGAAGGCGTAAAAGAGTGGAGATTGAGCCGAAACCAATGCCGCCACCGATATGAAAAAAATGGCAATTAAACTACGCATTTTATTATGTATGGTGCTTTTTTCACGAAAAAATTAGAATACACCTTTTATACTTGTAGCATTGGCACCAGCGGAGGAAACCTCGCCGAATTCAGTAGTGCTTATTCGGAGTGTACCCGCCGCAGTGACATCGGTCGTCCATGCAGCATTATTACCGGCTGCAGTAGTTGGATAGGTCGATGGGTTAATTTTTTTCAAGGTGGTGATTACCGGAACTTTTGCATCTGTCATATCTACACTGCCATCCTGGTTGTATGGTCGTGTGCCTGCAAATACAAAATCAATATCCAATGCGGCAGTTGCCGACTGCGAAGCAGTACTATTAATATCAAATGCCAGTAATTCAATACCGGATGGTATATCGAATGTCCAGACAGAAGCGGTGGTACGCGTGAATGTTACACCTGTTCCGGTAGCAGTGACAATGGTGCCACTACCAGCGGAATAAGTCGTAATTCCTCCTCCGCCGCTTACTGCTTGATATTCTACTGTACCATCAGCCTGCCGCGTAAGTACTTGCCCGGTTACAGCCGTTCCCAGTGCATGTTTTCGGGTAGCGACTGTTATTCCGGAAGTAGCCGTGGTGGTATTGGGGTTAATGAGAAAACCTAATGGTTGTCCGGTAGTAGTTGTCCATTGTAAACCGTGGATACCATCAATATCTAAACTAAGTTGGGATACGTTGCTGGGATTCGATTCATTGACTGATCGCAGGTAAGTACCAATAATATTACTGGAGGTAAGCGCCAGTTCACTTTTGACGGTCCCGGTTGTATTGTCGGATTCCATTAATATGGTACCCGCGTTATTGAGCGTAAACCCGAAATCTGCAGCAGGAATAGTGGTGTTTTGAGTCAATGCGCCGCCAAGCCGGTACTTGTCACCAGAAAGACCTGAACCGGCGATTCCGTTTTCACTTTGCCCACCTGTTGCTAAAGCGGTTTGAACATCCTGTAATGCTGTTTTATCGGCGGCGGTCATTAATCCAGCGATTGTAGTTGTTGCTCCGGGAATTATTGCATCTGTTCCGGTATCCGAATTCACCGTTCCAGTACTTGCAGCACTCGTATACACTAAGTTGGTGGTCCCGCTCCCAAAACCTAACAAGTTCCAGGTGGTACCATTCCAGGTATATACTTGCCCAGTAGTGGTATTCAGGTAAATGCCCGAAGATCCAGCAGGTGGAGGGCCAGAAGGTGCTACCGTGCCAGTACCAGGTGCCGTATTGAGCACATACGAAAGTTCGCCTGATGAATTCGAGCGAAGAATATACCCGGGAGCATTGCCCGGTGATTTTTGAATTTGTGTTGCAGGCTTAATGCGCTGCGTATATCCGGATACGGAAATAAGCAGCGAAAAAACGATAAGTACGTGTGATAAGACTTTCATGCTAAAATTGGTTGTTGAATATGATGTTGACTTACGAAATCGAAATTAGCCATACCTCTTCGTTTAAAAATGCTGTTTCAGGAATAAGGACAGTACCGGAAATAGTATATCCGGATATACTTTGGGCGGCAGCGTACATTACCACGCCATTCCGTACAGGAATAAACCGGTCTGCGTTAGATGCGGAATATCCTGGCGGCAAGTTCACCGAGGATCCGGTGTAGTTTTCGCTTACGGATTCAGTTAAAAATGCACAATCCCCGCCTGTCAGTCCAGCAAATACCCAAATGTCGTTGGGGTCAGAAGGCGCCGATGGTGTGATATCACCAGAAGCGTAGGATATCCCGGTTTGAATAACGCCGTTTCTGGCTACCATCCAATCAGTACTGTTGGGTACTGCTGCTAAAAACCCAGATGGAACGGTAACATCACCTGTAAATCCAGTAGCAGAAGCCACTTCAAAAGCATCGTCGCATCCGCCTGAAAGTGTAAGCCACATCAATTCGTCACTGTTTACTAATGGATCGACCAATGTGCCATCGGTCAGTAACCCATTGACAAATAGCAATTGACCACCTACCGGCGTAAATGTTACAGGGGGGACTGGCGTTAAACCAGTCTGCCTGGTATCATAACCGGTCACAAAGTCACAATTGCAGGTCTCCATTACCGCTGGTGCAGAGAATCGAATAGGATTACTCAATGCAGTCTCCTTATCACAATTCTTAATCCTTACCCGAATTTCAATGATTTCCCGGCCTTCAATCGATATTCCCTGACCAACGAGAAACGTCACGATTTCCGCTTCGGTCGCATGGAGCAAGGAATAGGTACTACCACTACCGATAGATAATGGTGCGGTTGGCACACCGTAAGCAGTGGAATAGACAAATGTGCCGTTGCGGTAAAACAGCCACTGTATTTGGCGGACCGGCGTACTGGAAGTACATCGGTCGTGCCAATCAATAATCGGTCGGTATGCCGCCGTTTTAATAAGCGACACCCGTGGTTTAGACCCGCAACATGACATCATCGAGTTGTTTTAATTTTTAGAAAGGCGAATCTACCTGCAATACAACGGGCACAGCTGCCGTAACAGTTTGACCACCTTTACCTAATACTTGTAAGTTATTCAGCGTGATGTACCACTTGTTTCCTGTATTAGCAGTAACCAGGGCAATATTATTAAACGTCATATTTAATTGACCCGGGGCACCTGCCGTGATAGGGCCAACCAGAATAGGCCCGGGCACATTGGAGTGATTCAACTGTGCAGATGTTATTACCTGCACAAATTCCGCCACATCTGAAACTGGTTTGGTTTCAACTTTGAACGTAACATTCCAGTTGAGGCCGTTTGGAACAGGTGGAAGCGCAATTACCCGAAGGTCATTTGCATGGATATCTCTGGCATGTGTGACTGTTTTAACAAGGCACCCTTTAGGATATGGAGGCATAGTCAGAATTTTGATCTGAATTATCCGATTGCTCGTCGGGTAATTGCAGATGATAAAGTGAAAATGAATGTGATAGTAAGGATCACAATGCCGAAATAGACACCACTCCAGATATCGTATTCATACCGGTATGGTATTTTGCCGGTCTTAAATGCTTCTTCAAGAGCGTCCATGCAGCAGTGGATCAGTTAATTGATTTTTTGATAAAAGCAGTAATGGCTCCTGCGACTACGGCCGCAAGAACTCCCCAGAGTAAGAACTTCTGAATGGAGGCTTCATCAAAGGCAATTTCTACTTTTATGCCTTTTTCTGTCAGGTTGTTTACTGCTTCAAGAAGGTTCATTACGCAGTTTGGGCTTTATCGGCCCAATTGACCAATGCTACCGAAACGGCTACAACAGTGCCGATGATGAGTACTGCAGCCCAAAGCGGCAGTGTACCAAATTGTTTTTTCATGTCGTGTTTTGTTTAAATAGTTTGTTGTTTTTCACCGGAAAGCCATTGAAAAGTATAATGCAGAATTATTGTCGCAACGATGGTACTAACCACATTAATGACTATCCAATAGAGCGCTTTTGTATGCATCAGTAATTTTTGACTTTGTTTTTGAGTTTGTCGATCTCGCCGCCCAGCCAACTACTAAAACAGCCATCCCCTTTCCAGCGGCCAATTGCAGCGCCCAACCGCAGTTGGTATTTTTGTTGCAACATGATACTTAATGCCGCTACCTCTTCGTCGCGCATACCCAGGATATTATTGGATATTTCGCAACGTTTACTGCTGAATCCGGAATACTCTTCGCCTTTATTGACCTCATAAACCATCAGCGTCATCCGTTCGATATAGGATTGATCGACGCTGCTGGGGATATAAGTCGGCGTGCCGTCCGGCTTGGTATCCGACTTCCCTTTTCCCGCTGGAGCAAAAGCATTTCGGGCGTATCGAATGACCCAAAGCGCAATCAGGATGACCGTCAACCCAGCCAACATCAGGATAATGATGCGCCAACTTCGCCGGGTAATCAATGGCTCCAGGCCTGTGGTTACTGTTGCGTTCATAGTTTGTCTAATCGCTGAATGACGATGGCGCAGGTGTTAGGACAACCGAAAAACAGATCCAGTCCTATACCGCCGCACCACTTCCATTTTTGAATATCACTTTTCAAGGATCTTCCATACCATTCTTTATACACCGATACCAATTGCCTAACCTGTTCGTCACTTCGCGTCACAATATTGTTGCTCACTTCGCATTGATAACCATCGTTAAAAGTTCCATCACTGGCGTCATTGGCTTTCCAAAGCAGCACCACCAACCATTCGGGTAATTGCGCCGGTGGATTAATCACTGGAGTGCCGTTGGCACCCGTTGGTACCGGATTGGTACCTGGAACGGTGACCACTACCGGATTACCGGATACATTAGTTTGTCCCTGTATCAGTTTGTCCACTTCCGCACTTGCTTTTGCATTGGCAATGGCCCGTTTTACAAAGTAAACCACGGCAATAACCACCAGCACAAGGCCAATGCCCAGTACAGACCAGGCAATAATCCGACCGGTACTCACTGAGGGCGCCTTAACAATCGGCATGGATATTCGGGTCTTTGTAAGCATAATAATCATCCGGCGCGCATTGCCCCGGTTCGCGATAAATCGTTTGGAATGTTTTTCGGCCGTACCTGAATATCAACGCTGCCACAATGGCAACCACCAGCAATACCAGCATCGCATTAACTACGGTCCGAAGGCCCACAGTACCCACATCATTAACAATAACCCCTTGTGTCATACGATACCTAATTGTGCCAAGCGCTCTTTGATAAGGATGGTGATCTCTGTGGAAAACGGATTGGAACATCCATCGACCGAGACATTATTGATGTCGGAATACAGGGTAATACCGTAGCGGTTTTTAAAGCCGTTGTGGATCAGCCGCAGTTCGTTGTCGTTGTACGACATCATCTCCGTGAAGGCATTACACCGGATATCGCTACCCAACCAGGCATCATCGTGAATACCTTTCCGGATCTGCATGACCTTATTTTTGGCGTTCGCTTCAAATGCCGTCGTCACATCGCCTCCCCCCTTTTGGTACTGCGCATCTTCCGGCACTTGTCCGAAAACCCGGAACCACAACGGTTTAAAAGCAAAGTAGATTCCCAATATAGCTCCTGCGATCAAAAACCATTTGATGTTTTTACTCAAAAACTGAAAAAGGAGGGCGTACTGCATACCGGTAATTTGCTTGGTTCACCTTGGATTACAGGCGGATCACCGGTCCGGCCAACGAAATTTTCTTGGCTTCAGAAGCCCCAGGTTCTATGACCGGTGCGGCGCCTGCCGCCTTCGCCTGTTTTTTCATATTATGCTTGCCCCAGAAATACAGGACAGATACGGTGGCAATGACACCGGCAATTAAAAAAGCCCAACGGGGATATTTTTTCATAGTGTTTGAATGCATTAGATGGTGATAAAATAGTTACTCCAAAATCTTACTGACCAACCTGCCCATAAATCTCGCCACCACGGCCAGTCCGATCAGCATCAGTCCGAAAAGCACCCAGTTGATCAGCGGGATGCTACCCACGCTGCGGGTGATCGCAGTTATGCCACTAAAACTGTTGCTTTCGACCGCAAATTGATCCGAAAGAACCATTACAGGGCTTTTACCGGTAGCGTTTTGCAGACCGAACAAGTCCGAAGCATAAAGGCCATTGGTTTGCATAGGAACATCAAAAACACGCAGCAAAAAAGCGCCTTTGGACTCGGGATGGCCATACTGAATTTCGTTCTGCACGGCCGTAATCACGTCCTCCAAAGACGGATTAAGTCCGGGCAGCATTTTGCCTTCCTTCACCAAATTGGCATACACGCCAGATGGGTTATTGCTGACGATCTTTTGGATCAGTTCTACGATGTTCATGCCCGGGTCTCTTACTTGATTAGCCCTGAACAGTACCAGTGAACAAGGTCACGGTGTACACGCGACCGCCGCGCAGGTTGGTGAATTTCCAAAGGGTGCTGCTATCGAAGCGCGCTTCGATATTTTGCAGCGGAACGGAAACGTACTTTTTGTCCTGGAGCGGGAATTTTTCGCGGTTTTCATAAATTGACACCTGGATATTACCCACCGGACCATCGCCCAGAATATTGCGCCGGGAATACGATACCGCTTCGGGCAGTTCCAGGGTAGAACCCGCCGAACTATTGGTAGCGGCTTTTTTCACCTCGATATCGAGTGCAGCAAACGTGTACGGCTGGTTGCAGAGTTTTTGCAAAAAGGTCTCATACTGGTTGCAGGTCGGGCTGCCGATGATCGGATCAATTAAATTGCCCGAAGCGCCGCAGGTGAAACAGCCATTGGCATGCACCTGATTGGCGTCGCCCAGCATACATTCGATATTGGTGACACTTTCATTGTACGCCGACGTGTCGATCAGCAAACGGATAAACGGCTCGACCGGAGCGCCTTGCGGAACGGCGACCTGGCCGAAAATCGGAGAACCATCGGGCGTGCGCTGCGGAGTGGCAACAGCATCGCTCACAATCCCCACCTTATCGGTAGGTGTCGCCACTTTGAGTGATCCAAGGCCCGCATTGATGGCCTTGACCAGGTCGCCGGGTAAATTTTGCGGTGTGAACATAGTGTACTTGCTTGTTTTTGTTTGTAGTGTTGGAAAACAGGGGCAAGTATAGGGGGGAATTAATTGAAGGGGGGAGGAAGTGCGGTGGAATGAGATACGATTACATGACTTTGGTTGACATTGCACTAGGATTGTCAATGATTGAATCTGCGGTTGGTAATTTGTTAACTTTAATTTTATTTTCGATTCAGAAGGGTTAGTAAAAAAAAAGCACTACATTAGCTAATATTTTTGTCCAAATTAAATTTATCAAAAAAATTATTCAATATAAATTAAATTTTGGTTCACAATATTTTGGAAAAATTATTCCTATATAAATAGGAATAATTTGTTTTTTTTCGAAACGACTATCCTAATAAAATAGATTTTCTCACCATACAAAACTAAATATATTATGAAAAAACATTTTTTTTCAATTGGAATTCTCTCTTTGGGAATGATGATTTCCTCGAGTCTCCTTTGGTATTGCCAAAAACCGGAGATTCAATTTATGTCTGAGAAACCAGATCAAGTTTTAACAAATAATGACATTGATGCAAGACTTGAAAAAATTCGAGAAAGAATTTCATCTGTCCAATCTGGCACTGCTGAGAACAGGGAAGGAGATTATTTAACACCTGAAGATGCCGCATTAGATGTAGAGACATTAATCAACGCAACTTACGGTGATAGCACCCTCTTCAGCGAAAGTACTATATCAAGTGCCACTTTGCAATTACCATTAAATAGCCTGGGCAAGGTAACAATAACTGATTTTGTAGCTATTTATAATGCTTCTACTTGTCATTTAAAAAGCCATTTTAACAATACCAATACTAACTTCAGACATGTTTTTCTGATTGATACCAGAATCGACTCTATTGCAAATAATGTTGCCTACATGGGAATTACCACTGTAATAGGAATAAAACCTGCACCAATAAACGAAGTAGCTCCAACCTGTGGTGATGTATATGCTGTGAATGATGTTTGGGAACATGGCTTCGGCCATGGGAAATGCGGTGGATTTGAAGACCCTCAATTTAGTGGAAAAGATGCTGGCACTCGTATTACAGAAATGCTAAATACGCACGTATTAAACCCGCTTCCAAAAGGATTTAAGTATTTTTATAATGTTAAGTACTCAGCCTATTACCCATTAAGTGGAATTAAAATTGAAGGATCTTGGCAGTATGGTCCTGAGGTATTTCTTACCCCAAACGACATTACTCTTAATGATAACATAAGAGACAAAATTGTTTTCTATAATAAGCATGGGAATCCAAATTATCCAATGACTTGCATCAATAAACTTGATATGGAATGGTACACTTGCAACTGGTCTGAAATATTCAAAATGTATAAACCAGTTGGAAAGACATTCGCTTATTGTAAAATTAGAGGAGAAGGAATTGATGATGGATCAGGACATATAGATTGGCTACATAATGGTGAGGGTTTTTTCGGTCAAACCTATTCTGTAAGTGTCACAGACCCACCTTTGAATCCAAGTGATATTACTTGCGAATAACATTTCGCAATGTGTCATAAATTACTTTCCATAATATGTCCTGAATGAATGGTCAGGGCACTAAAAATATGTTTGAATAACTTATTTTAGAACTTATTTCAGAAAGTAATTTATGACACGTTGCGAAACACGAGTAACAGGTTAAAGAGTTAGAGATAATCTGTCAAATATACCGTTCTAACTACCAATTTTTTGAAAAACAAACCCATTACTCACACATTTAATAAATTTTGGACTACCTTATAAAAATATGCGACTTGTTCCAGAAGGAGCGACTGATCTACTAAATTAGAGTCTTTTGGCCTGATTGAGATCAATTTTTGGTCTTAAAGTGCTTTGGACGAAAAGCGGCAAAAAAGAACAATTAATGATCAGATTGATTCTTCTTACAACTGGTATATTTATCTATAATGCCACAAAATATTAATAATATTTGTGAGGTAGTCCTTCATAATTATTTAGGAATGAAGTCTACTCTTCTTATTTTTTTTATTTTTTTTCAAACACGATTATTCACTCAAAGTAGTTTTGATTTTCAATACCAAAACAACTTGGATTATTTCTGTTCGGATGTACTGGAGATACCGGGACATCAATATGTTCTATCTATAGTCCAAGTAAATACAGTTATACAGCAACTGGTTTTGGTAAAATTAGGCGGGAATGGTGATGTTATACTTAGTCAACAGATCATCCCGCCATCAGATGATGTTGTATATTTCAGAACTGTAGAGATCCCTTCTGGGTACTTAGTGTTTGGCGTTCAAAAAACTACGCCAGAATCGAACGGCAACCTTTATTTTTTAAGAACGGATAAAAACTTTCAGGTAATAACTTCCGGTACTATTACTTCAGGCCTTCCATCTACTGGGGCAAAACTCCTTTTACAAGTTAAAAAAGATATTGCAGGGAATATCCTTGTACTTGGTACCAAACTAGGGGGTGGAGGAAATTTTTTGAGCATATTTAATTCTGAGGGCACTTTTTTGAGTATAGATGATGGATTCCCTTTTACTATTTGTGGTACTTTTTTTGATATTAGTCCAACTCCCAATGACCAGCTAGTTGGTGTTGCGATAGGGGCTGTTTGTGTATTAGACAGCATGCTTAATGCTGTGAAACATGCTGACCAGGAACCGTTCTCCATGCAGAGTACATGTCTGTTTGCCCCAATTGAAAATGCTATTTATATTGCAGGTAGGCATCAGGATCCGTGGGCTCCTGTTGATGACAATGGAGTAATTGTACTCAAATACAATGAAAACCTCCAAAAAACAGCAATGGCTGTAATTAATGCTATGGAACCCGACACCATAATTTATCCAGCTACTTCTAACGGCATTCAGCGGCGCGCTAATGGTGAAATTTTGGTGGCGGGAACATGGAATATTGATTATACCACGTTATGGTCTTCTAATAAATCATTTTTTTTTTTGAGTCAACTCGATACTGCTTTATCAGTCCTTGTAACCCGGAAGTTCGGAGGGGATGCATATTATCACTTGTATGGAGTAATTCCAACCTCTGATGGTGGTTGCCTGATGTATGGATACCGCTATTATGAGGCAAACGGTATGGGACTTGACCCATTTGTCAAAAAATTAGGGGTAGTTGACTTGAGCACGTCTGCCATAACTGATTACATTGGCGATCCTATCCCTAATTGCCAGTTTTTTCCTAATCCAGGCACGGATTTGATAACAGTCAACTTACCGCAATCGACAGCAGGGCAGTTGCAAATTACATCTGTCACAGGACAAATTTTTTTCACGGGGCAAGTGAAGGACAAGGATCAAATACAAACACATTTCTGGCCTTGTGGGTATTATTTTTATCAATTTTCAAACAGTGCAGGGAACATTAGTCCGATTCACAAATGGGTAAAAATAAAATAGGAACCACATATAGAGTAATTCCAGTGGGCTTTGTTGCATGAATCCCGTAAGTCCGTGTCCTTCCACTCATCAGCGTGGCGTGGCCTAGGAGACTTAAGTAATGAAATTTGAGTGGCTGAGGTGAAAAATAAGCCCGTAAGTGTAAATTTGAGTTGCGAAACAAAAAAACACAAACCGGCTCATAACAGAAGCCAACATCAAATCTTCCGTATTGAATAAATTTATGCAGACCGCACGGTAGCAGTAAAAGTCGCCTGACATTTAATCGGGTTAGGGAAAACCGGCTTTGTCGGCCGATTCATGCAACAAAGCCCTACAAAACTTCAATTCAAGTAACGAACTCTATAAAAGTTTATACCCTTAAAATCGGCCCAGATTGAAGAGATGTCCGATTTTATGTAGAACTGCGACACAATTAGAACCACCAACCCAACCTCAAAACAGCCCTCCCCAAGTATTCCACCCAGGAAAGGCCAACCAAACCAACTATTGATATATAAATTTAGTCCCTCAAAAAAACAATCTCCACTCGTTCGCACTCCGTAAACCGCTTCACAATCAC
Organism: Saprospiraceae bacterium; assembly: GCA_044350415.1. GTDB lineage: Bacteria > Bacteroidota > Bacteroidia > Chitinophagales > Saprospiraceae > M3007. The sequence continues at coordinate 14,988 of JBILHQ010000120.1, forward strand.
CACAAAATCATCCACATGGGTGAATTTGGATTTCTCACCCCGGCGGTTGTACGTCGCCTTCAATGCAGGATCAGCGGCAAAAATCTTACGAAGCCAGCGGGTATAGGTATGGCGGGAGACTTTCAGGCAAGGTGGAATGTCCTTGCGGTACACCCACCCTATCGGTTCTTCCCGGATCGTCACTTTTCGGATATAAGTATCGTACGGCATATCAGGCTCCTTTTAGTAGTTGGAGAATTTCCTTGTGGAGGGTGGAGGTATCATTGAAGGCACAGGAGACCGTGTGGTAAGTGCCATTTGGGGCGTCAGTAATGGCCTCCCGGTACAAGATCCACCGCGCTTCGGCGCTGTCCCAGGTCATCCGGATAAGGTAGTTTTTACCGGTAATCCGGGCCTCATACCGATCAGGACCGGCGCGCAAGACCTGGATTTTGTAGTGCAGGGAACCGCCTAGTTCGGGCGGGAGCGCTTTGTAGGTGTCATCGTCAGAAGAAAGCAGGTTTTTCACCTCCTCGGTGGCTGTTTTTCCTTCGTAATGTGCCACTTCAGATTGCAATGCGCTGTTGGCTTCTTCAGCGGTATGCAGTTCGTCGCGCTGCGCGGCAAGCCGTTTGACAGCTTGGTAATAGACCACCACCAAGACAAGTACGACGACCAGCAGCAGTACAATCAATACCGTTTTTATTTGTTCCCGTTTCATATTGAATTAGTTAGCAGATGGCGTTATCGGACTGGCCACCTCGATTTTGATCTTGCCTGCGGCGATTTGTTTTTCCAAATATTGAGCGGCCCTGGCTTTCACCAAGCTCGACCAGATCAGAAAACCGGCGACCGTCACGCAGGAAATCACCAGGATGATATTGACTACTCTGCTGTCCATTTTTTAGGTGCTGCTTTTGCACGGAGTTCCGTCTTATACGTTTGAAAATCAAAGGCTACGCCGAAGGACTCTCCATTACCTGAATTGACGATTTGGTAACGGCGCAGACAGCCAGACATCACATTTTTGGCAATTTCCTGCACCGTTTTGGCGAACATATTTACTTGTTGTCCGGCACCATGATCGGCATTGACCGTATCCAGAGAAACGGCCATCTCTTCACCAGCCACCCGGAATACCAATTCAAAACCAGTCTCCACCGGCTGGCCAACGGCAATCTTTTTCTGGTTCTCGCCTGCCAGGTCGAGCAGCAGGCTGGCCAGTGCACACCGGCGTTCCAGCAAATCGACCTCCCGTTTCACCATTTTTATTTTCGCGGCCCGGCCCTGGTCTTCGGCCTCGCCGCGACGGTTGCTCATCACCTGTCCGTAACGCACCAGCGCTTCTAAGTGATTGGTATCTGTCACTTGAGCCGCCGTTTTGCCTTTCAGGTGGCGCTCACAAAACGCGATCACTTCATCGTCCGGCATGTCGGGTGTGTAGATATCCGCCTGCGGAACCAGAGGTGTATTTTGAATAGTTGCTGCGTCATTGCCGGTTTCTGCCGTTGTCTTTTTGGCTAATTTAGCGGCCCTTGCTTTGGCCAATGCTTCTTGTCTGTTCATATTTTTGTCATCGAATTTGTAAACGTTTTTTCCTGAATTGCGAAAACGGCACCACGATCCTGGGATTTTCTTGAATGATCACATGCGTTTGGGTGTATTGATCGCGATCAATGTAGAGGATACTTTCATTGGTCATGGCGTCGTACCACACATACGGACTGATTTTACTGGCGGGTGCCTGAATCCGGCTGAGCAGGATGCTGATTTCGTACAGCGATTCCGGCAGGGTGCGTTGGGTAAACCAGGCTTCGTTGGTCGGCCTGTCCCCTGTTTTGAAACACACATAAATCCGGAATTGCTTGCGGATATTCAGCGGTAAATCCATGTAGTTATGACTGACCAGCAAAATATCCAGGCAGTTATTCCGGTGGACCGTGAACAGCCGCTTTTGTATGGGCGATATACCGGATGGTTTGAAAAAATCCCGGCTTTCGTCGAGTATCAGCAGACCGTTATTGTAATGCGCCGTCAGTATCGCAAACCACTCATCGCCATTCCAGTCAATATCCCGCAGGACTCGTATGCCGTGCGTCCACTTCATCACCCTACTGCCCACCACTTCACCGTAAATAATTTCAGCCAGCGTGATCGGTTTGAAAAACTCCGGTCCAAAAGCACGGGCATTCGACGGATCGCAGACCAGCACTTTGCGTGGCACCTTTGCTTTGGTCCGTTCGTAATAGAAGCGCGAAAACTGACTCAGCCAGGAACTTTTTCCTTTCCCCAGGTCGCCAAATACCACCATCGAACAGTAGTCCCGTTGCGTGGGGTCTTTGGCATTATCAAAACCGTCGTAAATACTTTTCATGGTGATTCATCTTTCCTTAGCGTTTCCGTAGGCTTTCCGTATTTCTTCCGCGTTTCTTCCGTAGATTTTCCGTAGAATTTCCATTAATGGGGGAATTAGGGGGAAACTGCGGAAATACTAAAGAAATACTGCGGAAAATCCATAAGTGTGTTGTGCTCCTTTGGGGTGTTTTTTTGCACGGAGAACCACGGAGAAAAAGGCACAGAGAACCACGGAGGCGTAGCGCGTAGCGAGTGCCAATATTTGTTTTTGCCTCCTCGAAATAACCGAAATCCACGCTACGCCTCCGTGGTTCTCCGTGCCCTTTTCTCCGTGGCTCTCCGTGTAAAAAAAACGCTCCGAAGGAGCCTCCCGAACTACTTCCTCCTCATAGAAACCCGGTCAAAAAATATCCCCACCGCATTCCCAATCACCTGGAACCCCACAATAATCAATATCAACCATCCCGGATGAATTTGCACATCCTCCGCATCCAGCACATCAGAGATACATTCCTGCAATTCCGCCAGGTCATCCTGGTCCATCTTCGCCCGGTCGGCATAGTCGGATTTCAACTCCGTGTACTGTTTCACTTGTTGATCCAACTGTTGCAACCTCTTGCTTTCTGTAGGCGAGAGCGACCCCAGCCGCGCCATCAATTCGCTGTGTTCTTTAATCGCAGTTTTCGGGGACACAAAAGCCTCGTGGGCCATCACCGAAGCGGTTGTCAGAAAATCATTGATGAACTTGCCCGAAAACTTACTGATCACCCGGCGACGGCGATTGATCCGATCAGCGTCAATCGGCTGCGGGTCGTCATCCGAAATGGTTTCCGCGTATTCTGCTTCACTTTTTGATGCGGCTTTCGATGGATCAGGCATATCCACAAACGCGACATCAGTTCCCACTTTTTTGCCTTGTAATTGCTCATTTTGCTGCCGGATAAATTCGGGAGAAAAGCCCGTTTCTTCACCGGCGCCAATTGAATCATCCTCTACTGGAGCCGTTTTTTTCTCCACCGGAGGGATCGGGATGGCTGGCGTGGCAATCGGAGTAGGGGTGACCGTGTATTTATTCGTGCGGTCCAGCAGATCGGCAATCGGATCCTTCTTTGCATCGCTGGCATCGGTGATACCACCAAAAACCTTGATTGTCCCTTCTCCGGCGCCTGACACGATCGCCACATCAGAGGCATTTAAAAATGATTTCTTAGCCATGAAGCGCCTCCTTTTGTAGTTGAGATGAAGTAATCAGGCTCACCACTTCTGCGTAGCCCGATAAATCAAGGTGGTGCTCGTGCAGGATACCCAGGACTTCCGGGAATGGGATAGTGGCAAACAACGCTTGATCGAACCCGCCTTTCAATTGCTCCAGGAGGCTTTTAATCTGTTTCGATCTGCCTTTATTCATCAAAAAATCTCCGGCCAAACCCATTACAGCCGACCAGTTAATATCACCCTTAGAATTGGTGAGTTTTAATTCCTGGAACAGGGCAATGGCCTCCGGTGCATGTTGGGCAATCCCTTCACAGGATTTCAGCAGGATAAAAATCGCGCCCGTCAGGATTTGGTACCGTAATGTCGTATCCGCCAGTTGTTGTTCAGCAGTTCCCAGGTCAAGTGCCTGTTGCGACAGCCGGTCGACAATCTGTTGCTGCCGGTCCTTGCTGATCAGCAGGACTTCCCCTTTCTGGATCGCTTCTGCCAGCGATTTATCAGGTTCCCGTTGCCAATCCAGTATTTTTTGCTCTGTTACCATTAAAAGTGACGCGTTTTGCTAATCGTTGACACAAAAGTGCAGTGTAATTGTATTAACAATGGTACTATTTATGTACTTTTGCACAACGCAGGTTAAGAGACAAAATATTGTCATCACATTATGTCAACAACAATTGTCATTAATTATGTCAAAAACGATTGAATTAAAAGAAATGCTACTGGATG
>JBILHQ010000294.1:0-5971 GCA_044350415.1 Saprospiraceae bacterium
GCAAAACGCAATAATCCACCTGCCAAATTCCTCGTTATGCCGATCATTCTCAAAACCTTCAGTCTCGATGGTACGCCATTGGGTTCATTGCCCACTGTACGGCCATTAAAAAGCGGTGCAAACTATAATGCGGTTTATGGAGAAGGCAATGAAAATCAACATTTCACGAATATTGCCCGAGCATTGGGCACTTATCTGGACTCCATTACCTGAATCACGCTATGGCCAATCAAGCATCAAACAGGCGGTATCCAGGTTTAAAACCTTTCGACCGCAGCCAAAGCGCTTTGTTCCGGGGGCGGGAGGATGATATTTTGCGCCTTTCCAACCTGATTTTACGAGGGCGGCTTACAGTCCTTTTTTCTAAATCAGGTATTGGCAAAACCTCTCTGCTGATGGCGGGCGTAGCACCCGAACTGGAAGCCCAGGGTTTTTTCCCAATTGCATTACGGGTGGAAAATACCGCCCGCCCGCTCGTGGAAACCATACGTATGACACTCAGTCAATACGCTTCACAAAGCAACCGCGACGCAACGGCCAGGATAGACGGGATGCCCGAATCAATTTGGGAACAAATGAAACGCCTCCATTTTGAAGTAGGCGGATTGGCCGCAACACCAGTGCTTCTTTTCGACCAGTTTGAAGAGGTCTTCACATTGGAGCATAAACTATCGAGCCGTAATGCTTTTTTGTCGCAATTAGCCGATTTGTGCAATGAATCCACACCTGAAAGTATCCATGAATTGCTGATTCAAAATGCGCAGGGGAAAGGAGCTGAGATGATGTCGCCTGAATCCATGCAATGGTGGGATCGACAGCCTGAATTACGTATTGTCCTTTCTATTCGTTCCGATTTTCTCCATAAGATGGATGAAATAAGTACAATAATACCCGGAATCCTGCGCAATCGCTACCAACTGCAACCGCTTAACCGGGAACAGGCCAGCGAAGCTATTCTTACCCCGGCAGCGTCGCCCGGTATTTTCGCCAGTCCAGTATTTCGGTATGCGCCTGCGGCGACCAATACCATTCTTGATTTTCTTTCCGGCCGTGCGGCCAGCACAGAAGCGCGCACTGCTGACAATGAAGGATTGCTGAAAAGGCAGGATGAGATAGAGGCATTTAACCTGCAGATCATTTGCCAGAATATTGAAGAGTCGATTATCCGGCAATATCAACCCGAAAACTTTGAGGTTACGCCTGCTTTTTTTGGTGACCGGGCAGGCTTGGAAAGCGAGATAAAAGATTTTTATTCCCGCCAAATCCAAAACCTACCTGATTTATATGCCCAAAAAACCCATACAGCAGTAAAAGACGCAGAAGGACTGAAACTGACCGCAAAAAAACTGATCGAAGAGGATCTTATTACTCCTTCCGGACGGCGCAATAGCGTGGTACTCGAAACCCTCCTAGACCGATGGGGTGTTTCCCAGGATTTTTTAGATATCCTGGTGGAAAGCCGCCTGTTGCGAAAAGAATTGCGGCTAGACAGCTATTATTTCGAAATCTCTCACGATACACTCCTGCCTGCTGCATTGGCTTCCCGCAATTCTAGGCGCGCAGAAGAAAAAGAGGAGATGGAAAGGGCGAGGCTTACCCAGGAACTCAAAGAAGAAGCTATTAAACGGCAAGCAATGGAGGATCAGCTGCGTGTCGCACGCCGCCAGCGTAGTTTGGCCCTTCGCGTAAGCATTCTTTCGGGCGGCACACTCTTGTTGTGTGCCATCGTAGGGGTATTGTTTTTCTATTTTTGGGCCAATTCCGTACAGGCAGAATTTCAGGCAGCCGAAGAAAACTGTCGCAAAGAACAATTTGACGCCGCCACGGAAGGGTACCGCATTCTTTCCCAAAACAGATCTAAAAATTGGTTATTGGGTGGAAAAATAGCGAAAAAAGGCACCGATGCTCAACGTTTTAAAATTATTTTCGATAATATCAGCAGACAGATGTCGCTCGGAGATTCACTGGTATTCCTTGAAGTTAACGCTGATTATAAAGGTGCGCTCAACGCTTACCACAAAGCCAACGATCTGGTGCAACAATACCAACTGATCAATTACAGTTGGACCAAAGGCGACAGCACCTATTGGCGGGTTGATTCCATGCGTATTAACGAGCGAAAACAAGACCTTAAATTGCGTATCAGCAGTACCCGTAAAACCCTTATTACCCAGTTTATTATCTGTGAAAGAGAGGCTGAGGCCTTTAAAGAAGCTGGAATTTGGGGCCAGCAAAAACGAAACCTGAAGGAAATGGAACGCCTGCTGCCCGATAATAAAGCCGATACTGAAGCACTGCGGCATGCACTCAATATGAAATCCACAACACCAAGTGAATATGTCAAAAAAGAATTGATGGACTGTGAATTCAGATTGAAATAGTCGGTTAATGGCTGACTACTATCGATATCTGCGCGCTCCGGTCGGCTGATTTTACCGACAACAGATAGGTTCCGGCAGGCCAGTTACTCACGGATATTTCTAGTGTAGTTGCTCCTTTATTTATAGCATGCCGGCCATTATATAAGGTTCGAAGTGTGGCATCTGATACTTCCACAGCGGCTGTTGTTTCATCAGGCGAACCAATGGTTACTGTCATTACCGAATGAGCCGGAACTGGAGCTGCAGAAAGCCGGAACCGATCTATAGGTACACGTATTTGCCGAACAGGAGAAGTGGAACCAGAATTGTCCAATGACACCTGCAACAGCCTGTAATATAATACCTGGATGCCTACAGGAAGCCGTTCATCAAGCCAATCATATACCGCAGAGGCCATATTGACAGCGCGTTGCTGCCCTATGTTCTCGAAGTTAATACCATCTGCCGACCGTTGAACATCAAAATGATACATATCGTGTTCATTTTGAGTTGCCCAATTCAGCAGCACATTATCCCCGTCTAAACGCGCAGCGAAATGCAGCAGATCAAGTGGGGCCGGAACACAAATTACATCGTTTAAATTTGTACCGTTGTAAAACTCAAATGCAGTTAACCCATTCACTAAGGTATTAGAAAAATCCTGTCCGCCCGGCATTTGTGCCGAGTTGGGATCGGTGCCATTAATGAACAGCCGGACATTCTGATTACAGCCACCAGGCAGGGTAAATGTAAACAATGTTACAGACGAACCATTACCCATATTACCCATATTACCGCCAAAGGTGACAATAGCAACAAAATTATTGCCCGGAGCTGCAAGCGGAGCATTTACAAAGGTATTGGCTAACCAGCCTCCTACGCTACATGGTGTAACACAAGTCACTGTAATGCCTGCTGTGGTCATTGCAGCCGGAGTAACGATGGAGACCTGTGAACTCCCTAATAACAAGGGATTAGTACCAGTTGTTACTTCCATTTTAACGACATACGCCGAACCATTCCACTGAAGAGATAATCCTGCATTCTGGGCTTGTGCTACCTGAAAGCAGTATAGTAATGAAAAGAAAAAGTATATTTTTTTCATAATATTATTGTTTTTAGGTTTCGGGGTTCCTGGTTGTACAACCAGAAACCCCGAAACCTAATTAAGGTAACTGTTCAATCAATAAATCAAAATTATAGGCAAACCCGCCGCTATTGAGCGGATGATTTAGGATACTGGCCAAAACGATATTGACATCATTATCCGTACCCTGATATTTTGATTTGCCATCCATATTGTAATCGCCAGAAAAATAACCGAAGGCAAAGTCATAATTATAACTGAAACCTGGTGAATTGCCGGGAAAAGAAAGTACCTGACTGAGCGTAGTGTTCAAATCATTATTTCCACCCTGGTATTTGACCTTGTCATCATTATTGCCATTTCCAGCCCACAATACCATTAGGCCACCCAGGTTTCTCTGCCCATCTGTGCCCCAAGTACCTGTCATGGTGCTGGTAAAATCTGTTACCTGAATAGTATTCCCAAAAGTTACAGCAGCGGCTGTCATAGTGCCTAAGTGGTTGCGGTGCCGTACAGCTATATAATAATCATCGGCAGCAACACCATTGAAAAACACCGGTGAAACACCGTCGGCACCCACAATATCACCATCCCGCTGTACAAGAGCACTCAGCGTTTGAAGAACAGTCGATGGCGTATTTTTATCGCGCAATTCAATTTTGACCCAATCAACAATCGCATCATTGCCTGTAAAAGCCAAAACTGGTGCCGTTGTCGTCGCTGTTCCCCCATAAGGTGAGACAAGCGGAATATAGCCACCTGAACGCAAAAGGTCGTTCATTAAACCCGATCCTGTATCATAAGGGCCAGCTAACATAACTTTAAGCCGCAGTGACAAACCACTATTATTGATCAGCGTTCCATTAAAACAAGGGTCAAAAGATGGCATAAACTGCACCAAATGCGGAATAATAACAGTTCCATTACAAAGCGGAATACGGCCTTCTTCCCAGTTGTGACAATCATTCCAGTTCGTTGAGCCGCCATTACTAGTCCAGATAGAAACGGTGGTGGCTGTTGGGAAACTTACAGTTGTCACCACTGCCGGAGCATTGTAAGAGACCCTTACATAACATTTTTGTCCAGGAGTTGTGGCGGTAGTATTGCGCACTTTGATGGTAATCCATCGTGTAACACCATTCGTAAAAGAGCCTGTAATATTGGCTGTGCTGCTATTAGCAGTACTCAACAGATTGCCATTGAGATCATACAAATCGACGGTCAGGCTGTTCCCAACCGTTCCCAGGGTCACGTTATAGGAAACAGTTGTGGCTTGTTGTACAAAAATTTTGCCCACGACCCGGTCATTGGGAGAGTTATCAGGTGTTCGGCCTCCTTGCCCCAATGACAGACAGTGGCTATCGCCTAGGTCATTATCCATTTCCCATTCCTGAGTGGTTTGGGTGGCTAATGTAGGGGTGTAGTCCAAATAAGCCAACATATTTGCGACCGAAATAAATGGGACATTACCCGGAACAGGCCCCCATACCGAATATCCATGGCCATAAGCTCCGGAAACAGCATGACCAACAGCCATAGTTTTGATATACACACGCTGATCACCCTGAACCACTGATGTGTTAATCCCATTGGCACCAGAATAGTCCATCAAAATCGTTCCGGGCGGAAAATTGGAGTCGATCCATATTTCCTGGTCCGTGCTGAACTGATCATTCACGCCAATAACCGCTTTAGCGGCTCTTTCAAAAACCAAGTGATTACCACTGGACGATCCAGCCGGGAAAAACGAACCAGCTTCAGCACTTCTTACTTTGTAAATACCGTTTTTAAATGCTAATTTCTGGTGGCATTTGATTAGATTTTCAATATCGTTCCAAAGAGGTAAATCTGTCGTATTGGAAGGAAAATGCGACCACCGCTTACTTGTCTCACCTATATTAAATACGTCTTCAAAAAAAACAACCGGATTGCCGTCCATAGCCATCGTGATGGCATAAGCAGCTGCGACCCTGGGTTCCCGAGGATCAATATGCTGGCCATTGCCGCCCAATTCCTGACTGGTATTCCAGCCAGTTGGGTCGCCCAATGGTTTTAAAAAGTTGCCGGTAGCAGCTAGAAATGGACGGTAGGTATCGTGGCTGTTGACAAATGGCATGGTTCGGTGTACCCTGGCCGAAGGCGAAGCATAATCATACGTACGTTTCCCTTGCTGAAGACCTGGTAAATTAGCCAGGTCATAACTGCCACTGAAATTATTTACGACCATGTCGTAAATACTCCCCCCTGCACCATAGGCCCGAAGATTAAAGTCAAAAGTACCCGTATGCTCTTCGTATCCATAACTGAGGCTGGGCTGGGCCATATTGGTGACATAGGTATCCAAGTCACTGCTATTGCCAATCCACTCCCCAATATTCATCATGCTGTATCCGCCGTTGAACGGGGCGATATTGTACTTCGCCTGGCGGGTAAGGTCGCGCTGCACATTAAGCGGGAAATGTTTTACGGCATCCCAACGAAAACCATCCACTCCCGATTGTTTTTTGAACCATTTAATCCATTC
>JBILHQ010000121.1:0-19098 GCA_044350415.1 Saprospiraceae bacterium
GTCTTGTAGACGTTTCTCAGGATGTTGTTATTCGGGAAGAAGACTGCGGCACATTGCGCGGTATTGATGTTCAAGCCATTAAGGAAGGTGAAAAAATAATTCAGGTGTTGAGCGAGCGTGTCAAAGGTCGCTACAGCCTGTATGATATCCTTACTCCGGTGGGAGAAGAAGTGTTGGTCAAAGCGGCAGCCTTTATCGACGACGATATGGCTAAGCACATTGATGCAATTGGTATTGAATCGGTTACGATTCGCTCTGTGCTCACTTGCGAAAGTCGCCATGGTGTTTGTACCAAATGCTATGGTAAAAATCTTGCTACTGGCCGTATTGCCGAAATCGGTGATGCAGTAGGTATTATCGCCGCTCAGTCGATCGGTGAGCCTGGTACACAGTTGACGCTCCGTACCTTCCACACGGGTGGTACAGCGATGATTGGTAAAACAGAAAATACACTCGGTGCTCCTAATGCTGGACGTCTTGAGTTTGATACCATTAAGGTGGTGGAAAACTTGACAAAAGAAGGCAATATGACACAGGTGGTGGTTTCCCGTACAGGTGAAATTCGTATTTTAGACACCAAAACGAATCGTGTCCTTTCGCAAAACTATATCCCTTACGGTTCTGTCCTGTTTGTAACAGAAGGGCAGGAGGTAAATAAGGGCGATAAATTGTGCGAATGGGATCCGTTCAACGCCGTGATTGTTTCGGAATTTGCCGGTATGATCCGCTATAACAGTCTTGAAGAGGGAACCAACTTCCGTATGGAACGCGACGACCAAACGGGCTATGCCGAGAAGATCGTTACGGAGTCGAAAAACAAACGGAAGATTCCAACGATTTCGATCTTGGATCCACGGACTGGAGAAGAAATGAGAAACTACTCGCTTCCGGTGGGTGCTTATATTACGGTTGATGATGGCGAGGAGATCATCTCTGGTCAGCAAATCGTTAAGATTCCACGGAAACTTGGTAAAATTGCGGATATCACGGGTGGTCTTCCACGTGTAACGGAACTCGTGGAAGCACGGAACCCATCCAACCCGGCTATTGTGGCCGAAATCGACGGTATCATTACTTTTGGCGCTATCAAACGCGGTAACCGGGAGTGTATGATCGAAGCGAAAGATGGTCAGAAGCGCAAGTATATGATTCCGCTTACCAAACCGGCTTTGATGCAGGACGGCGACTTCGTACGCTCCGGCACACCATTGACGGAAGGCGCGATTGCGGTAAAAGATATTCTGGCGATCAAAGGACCGTTCGCAGCACAATCTTACCTCGTCAATGGGGTACAGGAAGTTTATCGTGCACAGGGTATTAATATCAACGATAAACACATGGAGGTAATTGTTCGGCAGATGATGCGCCGTTTGGATATCACTGACTCCGGCGATACACACTTCCTTGAAAACGAAGCTGTGGAACGCAATGAGTTTATTGATTACAACGACTGGATCTACGACAAGAAAATGGTTACCGAACCGGGTGAAAGTACGAAACTCAAAGCAGGCGCATTGGTAACACTCCGCCAGATTCGCGAAGAGAATTCGTACCTGAAACGGAATGACCGCAAATTAGTGGAATTCCGCGATGCACAACCTGCGACAGCAGTCCCCATGTTGCTTGGTATCACCAAAGCATCGTTGAACACGGACTCGTGGATTTCGGCCGCATCGTTCCAGGAAACAACAAAGGTACTCAGCCAGGCAGCCATAGCAGCGAAGAAAGACTTCCTGATGGGCTTGAAGGAGAACGTTATCGTGGGCAAAAAGATCCCAGCTGGTACAGGTATGCGTCGTTACGACCGCATACAGGTGACTGGTTCGGGCCGTCCGTTCCGCGAGCAGCGTGAAGAGGCTTTTGTAGAAGATGACCTGTAGTTTTTTGAAGATTTTAAAGATGCGCGGATTTGAATTTACGCATCTGAAATAAATAATCGCCGCCCCTGTTTCCTTTTTGGACAGCAGGGGCGGTTTGTTTGGACTGCAATTTTCTCTACAATCTCATACCGTAACTGGTTTTGTATATTGTATTGTTAGTTTTTCAGTTAATTTTAGTAATTCATATTCTTTTGCTGCCAATTTTTCCTGCCATTGCTCGTCTGATAGTAATCGTGCATGTTTCTCTGTAATATACATTTACCTCCACTGTTCGCCAACTTTACGTACATCTTCGTAAACTTCCCTAGCGATAACAAATATATCGTTATTTGCTACGATACAATGGCTACTGTTATAAAAATGATTCTGGCTACTGCCTTCATGAAAATGAAGCAGGTGATCGATATTGGTTTGAAGGATATCCGCTCCATTTTCTAAACGGATTATATCAATTTGGGTAGCTCCATTTTCTAAATTGGTATAAGCACGCGGTGAAATTCCAAGAAGATCGGCGATTTGCTCATGTGAAAGGTCTCTTTGAATGCGCACCTTCCTTATATTATGGCGAAGAAATTCAGATATGTTTTGCATTATTGCAGAAAAATTGCGAAAAAATGTAGAATTATTGCAAATATATGCAGTTTTTTAGATATTTTATTGAAGATATGGCTGTATTTTTGTATTTAATTAAATTTCCTTCAATATTACACACGAATTATTAATCAGCTTAAAAATCACAACATAAAACAATTAAAAATTTTACTATTTTTTCTCGTATTAATTTTCAGTTATTATTCTTGTAAAAAAGAAGCCATATTACGCCAGTCAACTCAGCATCATCAATTTAGCCAATATTATTTATCACCCGCTTTTAATCGAAGCTTATCACCAAATTGCGACAGAAAACGAAGAAGAATCCTTTGTCGACGATTTAGTCACGAGAGCTGGACTGCCAGTATGGGATAAATCATTTGTTCATACAAATAATGCAACAGGGGAAAGTTTAGTATTAATACCAATGGCAATTACCAGTCAGAATAAGGTGTCCGGTATTATTGCCTTATATAAAAAAGAAACCGAATTTGGAAATCGATTTGTTATAAATGCTATGAGCCGACTGGCTGTATTGGATACGCTTACAGGTGATCCGTGGCAAAAGGCGGCTTATGCAAGATGGATGACCAGGTACGATAAAAATATATTTAATTCATCGGATGCTGTATTAAACGACACTTATTGTAAACAGAAATTAAGAGTTCCACCTCATACAGGTGGGTCAGGAGATGGTGGAGGAAATGGGCTAGGAGGGCCAAACAATCCTCCAACCCTTTGTAACTGGCGTGTTTTAAATATATGTGGTGATGATGAAACGCAGCAAAACTGGGTGGCGGGAACGATTGTACTTCCACCACATTTAGATCACGATCAGGATGGCGGACTAAACTACCTTGATCCGGATTGGATTACCTTTAGTACACAAAATAATTTAACGCAGGAATAATTTGAACAAAGGATTGAGTATTGGTGGGAAGTTAGTTTTGAAGAAGATTATGGTGATTATGATGACTATTGGGAGGGATATGCTGACGGTGGTGGTCAGGATTGGGATGAATTTATGGATCAACTTGAAGATATTGCTGAATCGCTAGCTGATTATTTTGACTTTGATAATCAGGACCCTAATGATGATTTATACTACGATCCTGATGAGATTGGTTGCCCTGGATGGGATCTTTTTACCGGATCAGAAACAACTGATCGTGAGGTTGAATGCACTTTGATGTATTGTTTGGTTTGTAGTGATGAAGGTCAGCCCACATGGGAAGATATTAGTGAAACTTTTCCTGCCCCAAATTGGAATAGTTACCAAGGCGTGGAGTAGGAGCGACTTTATCAGCATTGGCAAGCAAATTATCAAGAAATTGTTTCGGATTGGCAAGAATTGTCTTCAATTATGGATGCTTTCGGGAATCCATGTGATTTTTTTTCTCCAGGTTATGAAGATTGTGTAGATGAGTGTGTGCGGAACTGGATAGATCAAAGTATTCAGGAAGGCGGTATTACTAATACGCCAGTAGATATAAATAACCCGATATGTCCCGCTATGTTTGAATTTACTTCAATTCCAGGAAGTGCTAACTCCATACGTACTGCGGGAATCAGTAACCTGGAAATGGAGTTAAATATAAATGGGGTGGTAACTCGATTTACATTCCCTTATATATAATGCTCTTTTATTTGACGCATATCCTGCTTCCCATTGTGTTTTAGAGATTCCGGACTCCTTAAATACAGTGTGTAAAAGATGGGTTAAAGGCACAGATGCTGCATTAGGCGATACCGTAAATATCCTGTACTATTCCTCCCTTTTACCCACAAAGCAAAAAAAGGTTTATGCGTTACAATCTTACACTTTTTTTAGCGATTCCTATAATGGCAGCAGACTCGCTTTTATGAATATGTACCAGTTCCGAATACATCGAAAAAAAATAACTGCTCTGAAACCCTTAGGTGAAGGTGAAAATATGGCTGCCTGGTCAAATAAAGACTACCCAATCAAAGAATAGACTCCTGATTATGGTAAAAACCATTAAGTATTTTGTCTTATCGTTGGTGTTAATCTTCGTATTGGTATCAAATTTTACATACCTGAATGTATACCTGCCGCAGTGTTATCCTTTTCGCTATTGTGCCAATAAGTGCGATTTTGAAATGAATGAACGCGGAAAACGGCGCGACCCTTTCGGAGATGTGGAAATGGAGTTCGAGAAGTACAAATGGGATGCTCAAAACAGGAACCTGAAACTTCATCGCCGTTTTTACCGCAAATGGTGGCAGGTGTGGAACTGGTACGATTTTATAACCCATAGACGGTGGCGATGTCCCTATGCGGCAAATGATGCGGATACTTGAAAAATAACTTTATCATAAAAGCAGTCCTCATCCCCTTTTTGAAGATGAGGACTGCTTTTTTATTGGAAAACGCTACATTTGTTTTCATTTTACTACAAAACCTAGAATCAACAGAACTATGCCAATTATTCCACAATTATTCCTCAATGATGAATTTCTCATTGACCAAAAAGTCAACTATTTCAAATTTGAAAACCATTACAAAATCTTCGATAAACAAGGTAATCAAATCGGCTCTGTCGGACAAAAAATGCCGGGTTGGCAGAAATTTTTGACCTTACTGATCAGTAAAAAAATGATGCCGTTTCACCTCGAAATTGAAGATGCTACCGGCGGTACACTGGTGACCATCAAAAGGGGGTGGACATTTCTGTTTTCCAAAGTGGAGGTGCTGGATCAAAATGATAGCACGATTGGTTATTTTAATCAAAAATTCAGCCTGACCAATTCTGTCTTTAAAATTACTGAACCCAGTGGAAGTGTGGTAGGCGAAATCAGGGGGAGTTGGACGGCCTGGGACTTTAAGATCAGTGATGCCAGCGGGCAGGTCATTGGTACGGTGAATAAAAAATGGGCAGGCGCATTAAAGGAGATCTTTACGGATTCTGATAAATATTATGTGAGTATTGACCCCAATTTTAAGGAGAATGAACATAAAATGGTGTTGCTATCGGCTGCTTTGGCGATTGATATGATCTTAAAGGAGAATAAGTAGTTGGGAAGATAAAAACGCCGCTTTGGGCGCTATTTGTGGATGCAGGAGTGGCGTTTTTTTTAATATCAACGTTTTTTTAATAAAACTTTTAGGGCAGTTTGATGTTTTTTGTGTGGACTGAAGTCCGTGCTCCCAGTCCGCGCTACTATGAAACGAAAGGAATTTCTAAAAACGATGTTTGCAGCAACAGGTGCGGTGACCTTGGGGACATCGCTGAAAACCCTTTCGGAGGCGCTTCCAGAAGACGATGTCATCATGCCGGTATTGTTCATTGGGCACGGCAGCCCGATGAACGCCCTAGAGGATAATGAATTTACACAGGGGTGGAAGGCCGCAGTGGCCAATATCCCGAAGCCTAAAGCGATATTGTGCGTGTCGGCTCACTGGCTTACCCGTGGCACCTTTGTAACAGCCATGGAAAAGCCGAAGACCATCCATGATTTCGGAGGATTCCCCAAAGCGTTATTCGATGCTGAATATCCCGCTCCGGGCAATCCTGGGTTGGCTAAAGAGGTTGCTGAATTAGTAAAAGCGACCTCCGTTGGACTTGATAATGACTGGGGATTGGATCATGGTACCTGGTCGGTACTAAAACCTGTTTTTCCGGATGCTGATATTCCGGTCTTGCAACTCAGTATTGACTATTATCAACCAGGTGCCCGGCATTATGAATTAGCCAAAGAACTGGCCGCATTACGCAAAAAGGGGGTGCTGATTATTGGCAGTGGCAATATGGTGCATAATCTGGGCATGGCAGATTTCAGTCAACGGGACAAAGGATTTGATTGGGCCATTGAAATCAATGAAGTCTTCAAAAAACATATTCTTGATGGCGACCACAATCCATTGAAGGATTATAAAACATTGGGGAAATCTGCACTTTTAGCCATTCCAACACCTGATCATTATTACCCGTTGTTGTACACACTTGGTTTACAGGGCAAAGATGAGCCTGTTGCTATTTTTAATGACAAACCAGTGATGGGTGCGTTAACGATGACTTCTTTGAAGATAGGGTAAAGAAAAGAGGTTTCGGGGTTTATGGTTTAGAGGTTACTGGTTGCGGCAAAATTCCTCAATCGTGAGTTAACGAGAGTTGAGGATAATTACTATATTATTCAACATGTTGCGACCCTCGAGATGTTTTTTGCACGGAGAGCCACGGAGAAAAGAGCACGGAGAACCACGGAGGTGTAGCGTGGAATTTTACAACCTCGAAACCAGTAACCTTGTAACCTATTTCAATAGTGCAGCGAAATTTTAGCCGCCAAACTAGCATTGTTACATACCAGTTCAATATTGGTTTGTAAGCTTTTGCCACCACTAAGTTGTTTGATACGGGCGAGTAAAAAAGGCGTAATGGCTTTGCCTTTGATCCCTTTCTGATGGGCTTCAAGGAGGGCTTGTTGAATGACCTCTTCCATTATTTGGGCGTTTTGACTGAATTCGGCGGGGACGGGATTGGCAATGACCACACCTCCACGTTGGTCCACTCCCCATTTAGCACGGAGCAGCGATGCCACTTCTTCGGGCGAGTCAAGCCGGCAATCCACACCAAATCCGCTTTCCCGGCTATAAAAGGCCGGAAATTCATCTGTTCCGAATCCGACAATAGGCACCCCGTACGTTTCTAAGTACTCCAAAGTCAATCTGATGTCCAAAATGCTTTTTATGCCAGCGCAAACCACCGCGACAGGTGTATGCGCCAATTCCTGCAAATCTGCAGAAATATCCATTGTCGTTTCAGCACCTCTGTGAACGCCGCCGATACCTCCAGTCGCAAACACCTTGATGCCAGCCTTGTGCGCAATGATCATCGTGGAGGCTACCGTAGTAGCGCCATGCATTTTTTGACTGAGTAAATACGGGAGGTCGCGCCGGCTGGCTTTGGTGACGGCATGGCCCAGGCGGCCAAGCATTTCGATTTCATCTATTGAAAGCCCTGCTTTGAGTTGGCCGTTAATAATGGCGCAGGTGGCTGGGATTGCTCCTGCATCGCGGACCGTTTGCTCTACGCGGAGTGCTGTTTCCACATTGCGGGGATAGGGCATCCCGTGCGAAATAATAGTGCTTTCAAGTGCCACTACCGGGCTTCCATTTTGAATGGCAGATTTAACTGCTTCTGAAACTACAATCATGGCGCAAAAGTAGACGTTTAGTCCCAAGTCTGTTAGTCCCAGGTCCCAAGTCCGTAAAGTGTTCCACCAGCATCCCGGTTTTTATGAATAGACATCCTGCTCGGGGGAACACTCTGCGGACCTGTGACTAACTGACTGGGGACTAAAAATACTTGGTACTAACCGAATTGGGACCAAATTCCCTGTTAACGAAATCAAAAGAAATCATATTAGATGAACTTTCGTTGTTCCCTTGCTACCTTTGCACGTTTTTTATCCAATTCAGTTTTCAATCATCAAAGAATTAATACATCTTTTCTGCAGTCTATTATGCTCAAACAAATTATTGCTTCTTTAAGCCTTATTTTTTGCCTTCAGGGACTCCTGACTGCGCAGGCCAATGACCCTGTCTTATTCACAGTGAAAGGCAACCCGGTAAACGTTTCTGAATTTGTTGGAATTTATTCCAAGACTAATCAGGATAAAGCCGACTTCAGCCGCGCATCGCTCGAAGAATATCTCGATTTGTACATCAAGTTCAAATTGAAAGTCCAAAAAGCGCGTGACCTGAAATTAGATACTTTACCTGCTTTAAAAACCGAACTCGACGGTTACCGCCGTCAGTTGGCCTCCTCTTATCTAGTGGACCGCGAGGTGACCGACAAATTGGTAAAAGAGGCGTATGACCGTATGCTGCAGGATGTGGAAATCAGCCATATTTTTATTGCGGTAGACAAAAATGCGCCTGCGCAGGATACCCTTGTTGCATATAATAAAGCAATGGATCTCATGAAAGCCATTAATGGTGGCAAAACTTTTGAACAGGCAGAAGCCGATTACGCCAAAACACTGGCACCCAATGATAAATCTGCGAGCGACTCAAAAGGTTATATCGGATTTGTTACGGCATTATTACCCGACGGTTTCTATGGTATGGAAAACAGTATCTACCGGGCGAAAGCCGGTAGTGTAACTGGCCCTGTACGCTCTAACAGTGGTTATCATATCATTAAAGTACTCAGCTTCCGTCCCGCTCGCGGTGAAATGGAGGTGGCACAGATACTGGTTCGCAAAGGTGATACCCCTGCAAAAATGGATGCTGCAAAAATGCGGATCGACAGTATTTATAAAGTATTACAAGGCGGTGCAGACTGGAACACACTTTGTGCGGCAGTTTCTGAAGATAAGATGACTGCTGGTAAAGGTGGGGATATTGGTTTTTTTGGTATCAACAGGTACCAGAAAAACTTTGAAGATGCCACTTTTGCACTGCAAAAGGATGGTGATTTTAGTGCACCTGTTGAAACAACAATCGGCTGGCATATTATCAAACGGAAAAGTGCTCGCCCTGTGGGTAGTTTTGATGCGACTAAACGCGGCCTCAGCGAGCGCATCAAACGCGATAGCCGCAGTGAAATTGCGAAACAAAGCATTATTTCCCGTATCCAGCGCGATGGTCACTTCACAGAAAACTCCGGTGCCCTGGACAAGTGGATAGCCCTGCAACAGGATTCAATGTTTCACACTTACCGGTGGAAACCCGATCCTGCGAAACCACAAACCGTGCTTTTTAGTTTTGGTAACCAAACCTATATGCTCGCTGATTTTGAAGAATACTGTGGCCGTGCAAGCCGTGATCGTATGCGTGGCAAGGGCTATCCTGTAAGTGAAACCGTTGGCAAGTTGTATAAGGCATGGAAAGATGAAACTACCTTGCGTTTTGAAGAATCTCAGTTGAGTACGAAATACCCGGAATTTTCTTCGCTGATGCGTGAATATGAAGGTGGGATGCTGCTTTTTGAAGCGGCTAAAATCGAAGTGTGGGATCGTGCCAATTCAGATACCATAGGTCTTGAAAAATACTTCAATGAGCAACTCAAAAACAAATTCAAATGGGATGAACGGGCTAAAGTGAGTATCTATACCATCAAATCTGATGACCCGAATCTGCTGTTGAAAGTACGGGAAATGGCAGCCAAAAAACCTGCTGCTGATGTATTGAAGAAATTCAATAAAAAAGAAGAGGTGGTCACAGTGTTGGAACGCATTTACGAAAAAGGTAAAAATAAGGACCTTGACAATATCTGGAAGGCTGGATCTCTTACTCCGGGTAAAACCGATGGGGGTACTAAAACGGCTAATTTTACAAAGGTAGAAGAAATTGTACCACCTACATCGAAAAAATTGAGTGAGGCCAAAGGCTATGCTGTGGCTGATTATCAGGACTACCTGGAAAAAAACTGGGTGGAAAAACTGCGCGCAGAGTATAAAGTCGATGTGAATAAACCTGTATTCGAGAGTTTAATTAAGAAATAAAGTAAATTAGTCCCAGGTCCGTAGAGTGGACCACAAGCATGTCGATAATTACTAGTGGACGAAATGCTTGTGGTTCACTCTACGGACCTGGGACTAACTGACCTGGGACTTGGGACTAAAACTACTTGGGATTAATTTTTTCCTATTATGCTCAAACAAATTATTACTTCTTTGAGCTTTACTTTTTGTCTTTCGGGACTCCTGACTGCTCAACTCAATGACCCTGTATTATTCACAGTCCAGGGTAACCCGGTAAACGTTTCTGAATTTGTGGGAATGTATTCCAAAATCAATCAGGACAAAGCCGACTTCAGCCGCGCCTCTCTTGAAGGGTACCTTGATTTGTATATTAAGGTCAAATTGAAAGTTCAAAAAGCGCGGGATCTCCAATTAGATACTTTACCGGACTTAAAAAAGGAGCTTGCCAGTTACCAGCAGCAGTTGGCCTCCTCCTATTTGCTGGACCGCGAAGTTACCGAACAATTGG
The DNA here is from genome assembly GCA_044350415.1 of Saprospiraceae bacterium. GTDB lineage: Bacteria > Bacteroidota > Bacteroidia > Chitinophagales > Saprospiraceae > M3007. The sequence continues at coordinate 10,429 of JBILHQ010000121.1, forward strand.
TGAAAGAAGCGTATGACCGTATGCTACAGGATGTGGAAATCAGCCAAATCTTTATTGCAGCAGCCCAAAATGCGCTGCCCCAGGATACCCTTGCCGCATATAATAAAGCAATGGATATCATGAAAGCCATTAATGGTGGCAAAACTTTTGAACAGGCAGAAGCCGATTACACCAAAACACTGGCACCCAATGATAAATCGGCCAGCGATGCCAAAGGTTATATTGGGTTTGTTACAGCCTTATTACCCGATGGTTTCTATGGTATGGAGAACAGCATCTACCAGGCTAAAGCTGGCAGTATAACGGGTCCGGTACGTTCTAACAACGGTTACCATATCATTAAAGTACACAGTTTCCGTCCTGCTCGCGGTGAAATGGAGGTTGCTCAGCTTCTGGTTCGCAAAGGTGATACCCCTGCAAAAATAGACGCTGCCAAAATGCGGGTCGACAGTATTTATAAGGTTTTGCAAGGCGGTGCAGACTGGAATACACTTTGTGCGGCTGTTTCTGATGATAAGGTAACTGCCGGTAAAGGTGGCGATATTGGCTTTTTCGGTATCAACAGGTACCAAAAAAACTTTGAAGATGCCGTTTTTGCACTGCAGAAAGATGGTGATTTTACGGCACCTGTTGAAACAACGGTTGGCTGGCATATTGTCAGGCGGAAAAGTGCTCGTCCGGTGGGTAGTTTTATGACGACTAAAAACGGTCTGATTGAGCGTATCAAACGCGATAGCCGAAGTGAAATTGCGAAACAAAGCATCATTTCCCGTATCCAACGAGATGGTCACTTTACGGAAAACTCCAGTGCTTTGGATACGTGGACAGCCCTGCAACAGGATTCGGTGTTTCACACGTATCGTTGGAAACCTGATCCTTTGAAACCACCAACTGTACTTTTCAGTTTTGGTAACCAAACCTATACGCTCGCTGATTTTGAAGAATACTGCGATCGTGCCAGCCGTGACCGTATGCGTAGCAAAGGCTATCCTGTAACTGAAACAATAGGCCAGCTGTACAAAGCATGGAAAGATGAAAGCACATTGCATGTTGAGGAATCCCGGATGATTACCCAATACTCTGAATTTTCTTCGCTGGTGCGGGAATATGAGGACGTAATGTTGCTTTTTGAAGTAGCTAAAATCGAAGTGTGGGATCGTGCAAATTTGGATACGGTTGGTCTGGAGCAGTACTTCAATGAAAACCTTAAAGACAAGTTTAAATGGGATGAGCGGGCTAAAGTGAGTATCTATACCATCAAATCCGCTGACCCGAATCTACTGTTGAAAGTACGGGAATTGGCAGCTCAAAAATCTACAGATGATGTATTGAAGAAATTTAACGATAAAGAAGCGTTAGTTTCGGTATTGGAACGGCTCTATGAAAAAGGAAAAAATAAAGATCTTGATAATATCTGGAAGGTTGGATTGCTCACTGCGGCTAAAACCGATGTAGGTACTCAAACGGCTACTTTTTCAAAAATAGAAAAAATATTACCCCCCTCATCGAAAATACTGCGGGAGGCCAAAGGTTATGCCGTGGCTGATTACAGGGACTACCTTGACAAAAAATGGGTGGAAAAACTGCGTGCAACGTACAAAGTCGATGTAAATAAACCAGTATTCGAAAGGTTAATTAAAAATTAGATAATTTAGTCCCAAGTCGGTTGGTTCCAGGTCCCAGGTCCGCAGAGTGTTCCCCATGCAGGGCGTCCACTCAAAAAATCGGGATGGTTTTGGTCAACTTTACGGACCTGGGACTAAAATTACCTGGGACTAAATCTAAAAATATGCAATTCTCACTCCTTCATACAGACCCCTCTTCCCGCGCACGTGCGGGCCTTATTACTACCGACCATGGCACCATTGAAACGCCTATATTTATGCCGGTGGGTACATCGGCAACTGTAAAGGCGGTGCACCAGCACGAACTGGTGCAGGACATCAAAGCGCAGATATGCCTGGGGAATACCTACCATTTGTACCTTAGGCCCGGTCTCGACGTATTACGGGAAGCTGGTGGCATACATCGGTTTAATGGCTGGAGTGGCCCCATTTTGACCGATAGTGGCGGTTTTCAGGTGTACTCTTTAGCGCACCGGCGAAAAATTAAAGAAGAAGGGGTAACCTTTCAGAGTCATATTGACGGGTCAAGGCATACATTCACTCCAGAGAATGTGATGGATATTCAGCGCACTATTGGTGCCGATATTATCATGGCGTTTGATGAATGTACTCCATATCCTTGTGAATACGAATATGCGAAAAAGTCACTGGGGCTTACTCATCGCTGGTTGAAGCGCTGTGTTAATCGTTTTGATAGTACGGAGCCACATTACGGATACACCCAGACCCTGTTTCCTATCGTGCAGGGGAGCACCTTTTCTGATTTGCGGAAGGAATCGGCAGAGATGATTGCTTCATTTGACCGGGAGGGGAATGCTATAGGCGGATTGTCGGTAGGGGAACCTGCCGAGGAAATGTACGCAATGACAGAGGAGGTAACAGCTATCCTACCGAAAGATCGCCCAAGGTACCTGATGGGAGTGGGTACGCCTCAAAACCTGCTGGAGTGTATTGCCAGGGGTATTGACATGTTCGATTGTGTATTGCCGACCCGCAATGCCCGGCATGGCTTGTTATATACCAGTGAAGGGATTATCAATATCCGAAATCTGAAATGGCAGCGCGAGTTCTCTCCAATTGATGCCAATTGCCCTGCTCCGACCAGTCAAGTGCACAGTAAAGCATATTTGCGGCACTTGTTTATCAATGATGAAATTCTGGGTATGCAGCTGGCTACTTTACAGAACCTTGCCTTTTTCCTGTGGTTGATGGGAGAATCGCGGAGGAGAATTATTGACGGCAGTTTTATGACCTGGAAAGGAGAGATGGTGAAGAAAGTGTCCCAGAGGATATAGGTAAAAAAATGAAGATGGGAGCATCATAAAAGTGACAAACCCCCGCCCGGCTCTTTTGCCTGGCGGGGGTTTATCTATAAATCTCTCATGAAAATTTGCAAAGTGTGTGGGGTCTGGGGGGTAAGCGCCGGATTCTTTTACCCGGCGCCCTATTCCCAAATTTAATATGATGTTGTTGTCTTTTTTGTTGATACAAAGATGCAGGCAGGCAGGGCCTAAAAAAAGGACAAAATACTTCGTTTTTTTGCATGTAAAAAATAATAATTGTGCGTTTATAAAGTATATAATAAATTGAATTGCAATTATTTATGGAAGTGTTATTTTGTTGAAGAAAGGCTTGTTGGCTCAAAAAAAGAACTTGATTTTAGTTGTCCAAAAAAGATATTATTTTTCAAAAAGGTATTGCAGTGCTGCATGCAGAAATATTTTCCGGCTTTCTGCCATTTCGGCAGTATAGAGTAGGTGAAAAAATATATTTCGTTAAATTATGAAATAATTATGAAAATATGCTGGGGAAATACAAAACTTTGCATGATTATTGTCGTCGGATAATCGTTTTTGACGAATAAAGCTGATTATGGAAAATACAAATTTGCAGTTTATGGTGGATTTCACCATGCCGAAAGAGATGCCGGATGAATTTGTGAGTCTGATTCCCCGCCAACGCGCTGCCGTAAATAAACTTATGGGCGAAGGCAAATTGCTCAATTATGCGCTTGCTCTTGAACACGGTAAATTATGGGCTGTTTTTGCTGTCGAATCGGAAGCCGAATTGATTGATATCGTTTATGCGCTTCCTTTAACGGAGTACATGAAGGTTCGTATTTCAGAACTGACCTTCTTTAACGCCGTGAATCCCTATACCGCGACGTTTTCAGTAAATTAATTTTTTATATTAACGTGGTTATCCCAACCGATTCCCTTAATAATACGTAATACAGGTATTATCTGTTTTACCCATTATTTTCATCAAAACTTATCCTCTATCTGATGACTAGATTTGTTTTATTCTTTGCAACAGCCTGTGCGCTGTTCATTACCGCCTGTATAAAAGAACCAGTTGATGCTCCTGAAAACTGTATTGATGGTTTGGTTATTGGCCAGTACGGTTCTTTTTTGGGATCATTCCAACCTGCGGGAGGTGGCGATTTGCAAGCTGTACCTGATGCCCAAACTAATTTAAAAACAGTAAGCGTTGATTGTGACCGTATTTCTTTTACCATTCTGAATACAAACAGTATCACTTTTGAAGCGAATTGTACACAAAGTGGCAACGTAATCAGCGGAACCAGTGACGATGGGAAAGGAACTTTTACACTGAATACCGTCAGTAAAAAAATGGCTATTACCTACCAGGATGCTTCAGGTAAATATACCATTACGGCGGTTAAGGAGTCCTGATAACTTGGAGCCTTGACCAACCTTTCACAAAGTACTTTTTGGGGTTTTCCAGCAATCAAAAAAGCCGCTCAGATCCGAATCTGTGCGGCTTTTTTGATTTACTTTTGGAAAGATAGCGAAGTATGGCCACATCTATAAATCCAAAAGAAAAGCCCAGTTGCTGGTTTCAACAAGTGGGCTTTTCTCAATCAAATCTTCAAATCCTCATTTATCGCACCAGCGTTACGTCGCCTTCGTAAAGAATAATACGACCATCAATGAGCTCAACTACTGCATAGTAAACAAACACTGCGGGGGTGAGGACATTACCTGTACCGTTAATCCGGCCATTCCAGCCGTAAGCAGGATCGTTGGGTTTGAAATTGACGGCCTGGTGGACCATATCGCCCCAGCGATCGAAAATCTGAAATGTATTGACCTGCTTTATCTGCTCCCTCAAATCGTCTGCAAAAATCATTACCAGGCCATTTTCCTGGCTTGGATCATCAGGCCAGAATACATTAGGGATATAAATTTTGGGCTCACTGTCGACAATGATTAATACCCGGTCAGAAGCTTCGCAACCGCCATTTTTGGTACTTATTTTTACTTCATATTTTACCGTATGCAATGGTTTACACCTTGGATTGAGCAGGTCCTGAATGGAATTCCCCTCAAAAGTCAGGTAATCCAATGGTGTCCATGTAATGGAGTCGATCAGATTCAGCGGAAACCCTGGCGGTAATTCAGCTTTGATCTGTAATGAATCGCCGAGTGACAAGTAGAACTGCGGAATCAGATCGACCGCAGGGTCTATCGCTTTGGGAATCTCCAGGTCCTCAGCGTATTCGCAGCCATTAATATCCTGAATTAAGAGTTCATAATTTCCTGGTGCCACACTACCGAAAGCAATTGTAGTGGAGTACGTACTGCCACCATCTAATGAATACAGGTATGGGCCGATACCGCCTACCACTGTGTCGAACCGAATACTTCCATCATTATCCCGGCATCCCGGCAATTTCAGGGTGTAATCAAAATCGGTCGGGTGGTTAGTGATTTCCAGAACATTTGTATTCGCAAGTGATGCACAACCATTCAAATTGTTGACGATCAGAATACTATAAGTGCCTGGTTCATCCACTCTGAGATTAAGAGTGGCAGCTCCGCTCACAATATGTCCGTTGATGGTAGACCATCCAAATACGTATTGAGTGCCGTTTTCTGCAAGTGCAGAAATGGCGACCTCAGGTACCGAACAGTTCAAGACATCTGGTGGGAGAATCTGGACACTTGGTGCTACTGTATTTTGTTCTACGAGGGTGGTGCTGGCATTGGCACAGCCATTCTCATTGTTGAGAACAGTTAACGTATAGGAACCTGGCGCATTTACGACAGCCTGCAATGCATCTTCACCACTGATGATATTACCATTAGGGGTAGTCCAGGCAAAAGAATGATCTGATCCGTTGTCAGAATTACTTCCATCAAGGACCACTTCTGGTGAAAAACAAGTAATCAAAGCTGGAATAACAATAAGAATCTCCGGCTGCATAATATCCTGATTCACCACTGTTTGATCGGATGAGGAACAACCGTTATCCGTATTCAGCACCGTAAGTAAATAAGTACCTGCGGCAATAACTGCTGGAGAAAGGGTATTTGCGCCTGCCAGGATTTCACCATTTGGCGTACTCCATTGGTAGAAATAATTACCAGTTGTGCTGGAACCCGCACCATTAAGTGTGCTTAAAATAGTAACACAGTTAAGTTCGCCATTTTCACCGGCATTTGCGATAGGTTTCACCGTATTTTCTGCAACGTTAACTGCTGCGAGTGAGGCGCAGTTGTTGTCCAGGTTCACAATCAGGAGTTGATAAAGTCCGGGTGCATCAACTTTGACTTTGGATGGATTGGACTGATCGATGATATTACCATTGGAGGTACTCCAGGTATAGGCAACATTGCCGGTGGTAGACCCGGTAGCATCGAGGATAATTGCGCTAAAAATGCAGCTGAGCGTATCAGGTTCTGCAATTGCCACTACGGGAGCATTCTGATCTGCCAGTACAGATGCTGTATCCGTACTGGTACAGCCATTAAGGTTGCTGGTAACGGTAAGCGTATAGGTACCTACTGCATTGATCAGGGGGGACAATGTTGTATTGCCTGAGAGGATATTGCCGCCATTTGAAGCTATCCAAATGGAACTGAAGGAACCATTGGAGTTAATATCTCCCTGAAGGGTCAGGAAGGACGTGGAGCATGTCAGTGTGACTGGAGCTCCTGCATCAATATCAGGTTTTTCTATATTTTCTGTAATAATTACACTGGAGTAAGAAATACAACTATTGGTGGAGTCGCGTACTGCCAAAGAATAGGTGCCAGGTTCGTTAATAACAGGCGATAAGGTATTGGCTCCTGAAATAATGTTGCCACCAGAAACCGGTATCCATTGATATTGGAACTGGTCGCCCTGACTACTTCCTGATCCATCCAGCATTAAGTCTGTCACTACGCAGGTGAGTACGCCGGAGAGTCCTGCAGCAGCAGTTGGAAAATCAGATGATTGACTGACCTGGATCTGATCGGAGGTTGTACAGCCACTGATCGTGTTTGTTACTGTAATATAGTAGAAACCAACGCCATTTACAATTGGTGAAAACTGGTCAGGATCATTGAGGAAATTACCGCCATTGGTTGCCCAATGATAGGAGAATGGGCCTGTACCGGTAAGACTTGGATTCGTCTGATAAAAGTTCTCTGTGCAGGTCAGGACAAAATCAGGGCCTGCATTGACCTGTGGTGTTGTGAAATTCGCATCCAGTTGGAGAATATCCGTTGTAGTACAGCCATTTACGACATTGGTGACGGTAACCGAATAAGTTCCCGGGAGGTTGATCACAGGTGCCGCTGAATTTGCTCCGGAAACGATACCCTGTCCCGCCCAATTATAAGTAAAATCGGGACCCGTTGACATGGTTGTGCTACCGATTTGGAATTGGGGCTGGTAACAGTTCAGTGTATTATCGGGTCCAGCATCAGCAACCGGCGGCGTCACATCCTTTGGAACCGTTACTGTTTCCAACGTGGTACAACCATTATCAGTATTGGTAATCTCGAGGGTGTATATACCCGACACATTTACTGTGGGCGAGGGAGAGGAAGCGCCGTTAACGATACCTGGGCCTGTCCACGAATAAGTGAAATTGGTGCCACTACTGGAACCTGCTGCATTGAGGCCTATTTCCATGACCGCACAGGTGAGCTTGGCTGGGGCAGCAATTTGGATAATTGGTTCACCTGCATCCTTCGTAATCTGAACAGCGGCTACATTGGTACACCCCGTTTGGTTATTAGTGACTAACAGTGCATAAGTGCCTGGAGCGTCAATAATCGGACTGAGCGTATTGGCACCAATGAGGATATTCCCCCCATCAGTAGAGGACCAGAAATATTGGAATTGAGCACCTGCGGAAGCACTACCATTCAGTGCTATAGACGGCACATTACAATCAAGTACTTGTGTAGGGCCAGCATTGGCCATTGGCGGAATATTATTAGCGGGCACCACCACATTTTCAGTTGCTGTACAATTATTAGTATTATTAGTAACAATCAGGGTATATGTACCTGGAGCGCCCACCGTAGGGGTAAGGGAATTTGCGCCTGAAATGATTAAACCATTGATAGTACCCCATTGGTATCCAAAGTTGCCACCTGTGCTCGTACCGGTTGCATTCAGGCCAATTTGACTAATATTACAAGTTATCGGGTTTGCTGCTGCGATAGTTACATTAGGCAGATTCAGGTTGGCGGTAACCGTTGCGTTAGCAGTACTGGTACAGCCATTAACATTATTGGTGACGACTAACAGGTAAATTCCATCAGCGGAAATTGCGGGGGTCAGTGTTGTTGGGCCTGCGGAGATAATGCCATTGGAGGAGGACCATTGATAGGTATAAATTGGACCTGTGCTTGATCCAATACCATTTAGTTGGATAAAGGGCGTTGTGCAGTTGATTTGGCCTGCCGGAGCAACGACGGCAACTGGTGCTATTTTGTCCTGTGGTATGGCTACAGAAGCACTGTTGGTACAGCCGTTGATCTGATTGGTCACCAATAGTGTATACGTACCTGCTGTAGTTGCTGTTGCAGCAGGCTGGGTACTGGAGCCCATAATTTGAGCACCATTACTGAGTGTCCACTGGTAAACGGTACCGGGCAAAATAAAGGTATTTGTGTCTCCTACGACCAGCGTTGGGTTGTAACAATTCAGGGTCGCTGGCGGACCCGCGACTGCGACTGGCGGGATAATATTCTCGGTTACCTGAACAGAAGCAGATGCGCTGCAGTTATTGGCTGGGTTC
>JBILHQ010000295.1:0-5938 GCA_044350415.1 Saprospiraceae bacterium
GAGGATCCAACAATGGCCAGGGTTTCTAAAAAATAAGTGCTTTCTCCGCCCGGGAAAAACTGGTTGCTCAGCACCTTCGCCAGAATGATGGCCAGATACAGATCGTACCATTCCAGTAAAGTGCCTGTCGCAGAGGCCAGAATGGCCAGTTGCATGTTTTTTGATTGGTGGAGCATAACTGATTTTGAGATCTGAATATGATAAATCAGGGCCCAAAATCGTAAAAAAAGAATTTTAAAAGCGAATAATCCTCAGAATATAGACTGCCGTTTGAGAGTATAGAGTATAACCTTCTGTTGTCTTCAAATTTTTGTAAAATTGAATTTTCACGTTTTCAACACACCCCAAATATTAAAATCTTCACCAAACTTATGTCTTAAGTTGCAGTGCCACGGATTTCAAACTCATCAATTCCGGTGTTTTTAAATCGAAAAATTCCCCCAATAAACTAATTTGTTGCATTTGAAACTTGAATCCGCCTTGCCCGTTCCACGGTGTTAAGTGCCGGGACAGCATTAATTGACAACTTGAACTTGTTCTTTTGCGCGAATACTGCCTAAGTTTCTTGTTTCAATGCACCACATTGCGTCTCAAAAATTAATTGTCCTCACACAAAATTTCTACGTTCAATCTTATCAATTAATACTGTCCCGACACCTGTATAGATTTGATAACTTTTAGAAAATTGCCAAATCTATCCGGTAAAGGCCCGAAACTCCAAGAACGCCTAGTTCCCAGAAGCTTCTAACTCTATCAAAAAGGTATTGAGTAGACTTGCCTCCTGATTTTGACCAAAGGGCAATGTAAAATGGATACCTTGGCTCCAGGTTACTTGTGTAGAGGTACCTTGCAAATCTGCTCGAACATTGGAGTTGGACCAGGCTTTGTAATATCCAATGTTCGTAACTAAATTGTTATTCTGAATACTTATATTGTCCAAGGTCTGTGAATTCAAACCATAGTTAACATAGAAATTGACCAATGGCTTGGTGCCATTGTTCCGCACCTTAATAAAAAACCAGTCTGAACCAACATTCAAATTGTTAGTAGCATTTCCACTGTTGGGAAATTGATCGGTAAAGTTCCAGATAAGTTTAGAGCCTACCTGAGCACCGCCCGTGGCTATTCCGAAAGTTTCAGCGGTGCCTGTGGCAGTCGTGCCGGGTGTACCTGAAAATACCACCGTGCCACCAGCTGACGCTGTCTTGGTTGTTCCGCCAAATGTAATGGTCATGGTAGTATAAGAGTTGTTCTGAAAAGTAATGGTGGAATTGGAAGGCGGACCCGAGCAGGCGTTTTGACATTCAGAAAGAGATCCATAGCTTGCATTGCTACTTACATAACTACAAGTGTTATTGCTGCAATTGTATCCATCTGTATTCGTATTCGACCAGATCAATTGGATGGGGGTACATTGGTTGGCTGTGACCACCGCCGTACCAGTTTTTGGGGTGCCTGAACAGTTTGCCGTGTAGTTATACGTTCCAGCGGGAAGAGAAAACGTGGCGTTGCCTGTAGATCCACACGCTGGAGCGGATGATGAGAAAGTAGAAATTTGGTTGGTAATGCCATTTATGGTCACATCAGTGAAAGCAGGGCATCCATTGGTGTTGAACTCCCAGAATACCAATTGGCCAGTTCCATTTGGAGGAGGGGAATTCCAATTGAGTTGCACAGGTGTACATTGGTTCGCAGTTACAGTAACTGTTCCGGTTTTAATAGTTCCCAAGCAGGATGCTGTATAGGAATATGACCCTGGATTCAGAGAGAAACTGGCATTCCCCGAGGATCCACAGGATGGAGTTGAAACTGAAATGGAGGAGATCTGGTTGGTTACGCCATTTATCGTAACATCGGTTGTGCCAGAGCAACCCGACGCAGCAGTTTCCCAAAATACTACGTCTCCTTGGGTGCTGGGAGGAGGCGGAATTTTGGTTCGGCTAGACAAGGTCAGGTCGATCAGGTCACAATCGCCATCTGAAACCTGTTTGTTGAAACTCCATTCGGACCCATCGTCCGCCACTGCTTTTAATCCAAAATAAGCGTTGCTTGGTGCTTGGGCATTAAGACAGAGAGTGCTGCCACAACTAGGAGCTTCGAGAACCCAGGCCCAAGATGCAATGGAACCCTTAGACACCCCATCGACGAATATTTCAATATTACCAGCGCCAAGATCAGAGGATTTATAAATCGAAATCTTGCCGGGTTCTTTTTCTTTTTTACACGACCCTATAATGGTAAGACCAAGAATCAACGATAAGGCTATGATTCCCAATTGATTATTTAAAATTTTCATCTTGTCAGATTGTTTAGTTTAAGAATTTGAGCCATTCTAAATGGTTGTTGAGGTGCGTTTTCGGAGGCTCTTTGGGTTTTAACTGCCATATTTTACTTTCTAAGGATTTTACTCCTTGGGTTTGGGGGCGTCCAATCCTGTCTTTATATTTTCTTTTCGTCCTTTTTGCTTACTTATTGGGAGGATTTCGCCCGTTTTGGAGTCAACATAATGGGTATTGTCAAAGGATTTCGGGGCAGGATTGATCGTTTGAAGTGTTTCCTGCTTTTGTGCTGCTTTTTTGGCCTTATAAAAATCTTTTTTAGGAGTAGAGCCAGACTGCTGCGATTGAGTAAAACCTTCTTGCTGAAGGAATAGCATAGCAATGGCTATCAGGGAAATGGAATAGATTGTCTTTTTCATGTCGTTGAGTTAAGTTTTTTAATGAGAATTCCTTGGCCATTTTAGTTATGCACTTTTATGGCAAAGGGAGGAAATTAATTCAGAGGAAAAAGTCTAATTTCCATCATAGAATCGGGCATCTATGTAGGGATTTTGCCCCCCATATTGGGTGCAGTATTCCTTGGCCTTACGGTCCGCCGCTTCCTGGGAACTCATCCCAGCTGCTGCCCCAATGGCATTACTGCCATTAGTAGTTTTGCCGATGGCTATTGCGCCGTAACCCTTTTGATTTACAATACTTCCAATCAATCGGGGGGATTTTCCACCATAGCTCAGACATTTGTTGTAAGCACAATCTCCTACATTGGCAGTTCCACAGCAATAACCATAATAGCCCGTTTCACTACAGAAATACACTGCTGTTTGGGCATTGAGATGGAAAAAGAACCCCAAGAAGGTAAATAGGGATAAAAAAAGTAATTTTTTCATTGTATCATTATTTATTACGCCGACTTATCGCATTCAGCTTAGCGCCCTACTTCTTATTCGAGCAGTTTCGGGTTGCCTGCTTTTTCTTTGACGGTGCTAATCGTAATGAGATTTCTTGTCAGGGCGATTTCTCGCTCATTAAAAGGATTAAAATAATGGTTATAAGATTTCAGGCAATCGTTTTCATGTATTTTAGGTCTTCAGGAGGCATATTCACATAAATTAACAACCTCCTAAGTTTTTATCAAAGGCAATGTCCTAACAAAAGATCGGGTTTGCACAGTCACATAAAAGATCCCAGATGGGAGTGTCTCACAGGGTAATAGCAAAGTATTTTTGCCTTGACTTAATATCTCATTGCGAGTAATCAGAATTTGGCCGGTTGTGGAGTAAATATCCACTTTGACTTTTTCTCCACTGGATTGACTGTAAACATCCAAGTTAAATTCAGGACCTGCTGGCTGAGGATATATCTTGCCTAAAACAATAGGATCAGGATCACTACTTGGTGATGAAGTATTGACCAAAGGCGGGTCTGCATATTTGAAAATTAATTCATCATCGCCCACTACCCAGCCATTTTTTTCATCGACAAAGAATAAATTAAAAAGAAAATATGTGCCAACGCTTTTAAGATTTATGTGTTCCGAGGTCCAATTTTGTCCAGCATTACTGGTATGAAATATAGCTACCTCACTCGGCGAGTTTATATCACCGTATGAGCCACTTACAAACCACCCGTTTTGAGGGTCGCTAAATTGAATGCTTGAATTGAAACTATTGAAATTTAGGCCGCTTTGCGGGACCCAAAATTGACCCCCATTAGTAGTAGTCCAAAGCCCATAACTGCCAACAGCCCAACCTTTTTGCGCGGAAGTAAATGCAACACTGTTCACAGCATCAATCGTACCCTGCTGGCTTGTCCAAGTTTGGCCCCCATCTGAAGTATGCAAAATGATGCCTTGTGAAATATATGATCCCGTTGCCCAGCCATTATTGACATCTGTAAAAAACACATCGTTAAGTGTAAAATCTTGAGGCAAAAAGCAATTACCCCCAGATCCAACCAACTGAAATGACCAGTTCTGACCGCCATTAATGGTTTTTATAATGGTTCGATTAGGTCCCACAGCCCATCCAACTTGTGGGTTGATAAAAAAAACTTTGGATATACAATTCGCCCCCGTGTTTTGAGCGACCCAACTTTGGCCTGCATTACTGGTTTTATAAATAATACCGCTGCTAGTTCCTACAATCCATCCCAATTGTTGATTTAGAAAATACACGCAGCTAAAAGCAGTTTCTGACCCTGGGGAGGGCTGAATTATCCAGTCTTTTCCGCCACTGGAGGTTTGCAGTAATCTTGTGCCAACCGCCCAGCCATTTTGCGTATCTGTAAAAAAAACATCATTGAGATTTGGGACAAAATAGGTCCCTGTTCCGCTCATAAAACCTTGATCTACCCAGGTTTGTCCACCGTTTGTGGTATGCAAAATGGTACGGCCTACAGCCCAACCATTTTGCGCATCCGAAAAATAGACACTGTATAACTTTGGATAACCCGTAGTTACTGACCAATTAAGTCCGCTGTTGGTTGTCCGCAAAAGGGCGCCGCCACTTGTCACAGCACAGCCATTTTGAGTATTGGTAAAAAAAATGCTTTCGATGGGGTCTGTAGTCCCAGAATTCAGGCCAGTCCAACTTTGCCCGCCGTTTGCAGTTCGAGCCAAACCGCCCAAATGCCCTCCAATCCAACCAGTTTGGTTATTCAAAAAAAATAAATTAAAATTACTTACATCGCATCCAAGGCAATTTTTAAGAACCCAAGACTGTCCACCATTGGTAGTTTGCAACAAGCCACTACTAGCGGGTATCCAGCCATTTTGAGCATCAGTAAAAAAAACGCGCTGGATTACGGGGGCCCAACCGATTGGAACACTGGCTATTCGATCAACCCATGATTGACCACCGTCGGTAGTGTTTAGCAGTATCCCTTTCCCTACAATCCAGGCGATTTGGGCATTTACAAAGAATATCTGCTCAAAATCGGCAAAAACAGGCGGAAACTGTTGCACCCATGTATCGCCGCCATTCTCTGTGTATAAAATTGTTCCGCCCAGCCCAACAATCCACCCCTTTTGCGCATCTACAAAATGAACACTTTTTAGTTCATTAGTGATTCCGGAATACTGAACCGACCAGGTTTGCCCGCCATTGGTGGTGTGTGTTATGGCTCCTCCCAAACCAACAGCCCAACCATGTTGGTTATCAATAAAGTGGACATCCTTTAATGTTCCTCCATGCTGCCATTGCCAGGTTTGAGCATTTACATAGAAAATAGAGCAATGGAGAAGCAATAGGGATAAAAAAAGTAATTTTTTCATTGTATCATTATTTATTACGCCGACTTATCGCATTCAGCTTAGCGCCCTACTTCTTTTCAAGCAGTTTCGGGATGCCTGCTTTTTCTTTGACGATGCTACTTGTCATTGAATTTCTTATCACGATGGTTTCTTATATAGTAATAAGAACAATGGTTCGTAAAGAATTAGGCGGCGATTTTGCCAAGATTGTATAGGTTTTGGAGTGCCGGATGATTTTTTGTGATGTTCGGGGTATTGGCGAACACGTCAAAAACTCTGTCGACCACCAGTTCATTGAAATACTGCGTTTTAATGTCGGCCATTGAGAAAGGCCCTCTGAGGCTTTTGTCGATGGACAGATGATGAACAACTTTTGCGACCGACACGGAGGTCAGCGCCATGTTGAAAT
>JBILHQ010000296.1:0-5915 GCA_044350415.1 Saprospiraceae bacterium
CTGGAACACATCATAGCCACCGTATATTCCAGTGCTAAAGACCATTATAATGCGCTCTCGCACAACGATGCCGCGATAAAATATGCCAAAAGCACCCAACAAAATGATGTTTTAAAACGCGCTTACAGCACCGCTTCCAAGATTTACCTGAACCTGAACGACTATGAAAAGGCGCTCTACTACTACGGACTTTATTTCACGCTGGAAAATACGGCCAATCAGGAAGACCAGCGCCAACGACTGCTGCTGACCGAACGCAGCAGCCAATTGCGCGCTTCCGAAAGTGAAATCCGTTTCCTCCTTGCCCAACAGGAAATCAAGGAACGTGACCTGAAACAATTCCGGTATGAACAGGAAAAATTGGAAAAATCGAACGCTCTTTTAGCCGCTGATGCCCAAAAAAAAGAACTCGAAGTCCAACTCCTCTATAAACAAACGGAGGTAGACCAGGCTACCGTCCGCGAAAAAACAGCCCTTGCGCTTCAGGCGCAGGGAAAACTGAGCCTTGCAGCACAGGCGCTTGAAACAGAACGGCAAAGTGCCCTGATTGACAAACTCAAACAAACAGAGACGATTGAACGCGCAGAAAAACTGGCCAGCGAAGGAAGGGTGGCACTATTGCGCAAAGAAAAAGAATTCGTCGATATGCAATTGAGCGCCACCGAGGAATTTGAACGCAACACCTATATTATCGGTGGATTAGGGGCCCTGGTGTTGATATTTATGGCCGTATCCTGGTGGTACGCACGGCGTACGGGCCGCCGCCTGCGCCTGCAAAATCAGAAAATCGAAGCCCAAAAAAACCAGATCGAAAACGAACGCAGCAAAAGTGATCGCCTGCTCCGCAATATCCTCCCGGAGGAAATTGCCGACGAACTTAAAACCCGCGGTTATGCTGATCCTAAACTTTACGACTCTGCTACCGTGCTGTTCACTGATTTTGTCAATTTTACCAAACTGTCGGAAAATTTGCCGCCGGGACAAATTATCAGTGAACTAGACGAATGTTTCCTGGCTTTTGACGAGATTATTGACCGGCACGGATTAGAAAAAATTAAAACTATTGGTGATGCATTTATGTGCGCAGGCGGTCTGCCGATAGCCAACGAAACCCACGCATCCGATGCCGTTAGGGCAGCCCTGGAGATAAACCAATGGCTGAAACAGCGCAACGAACTCAACCCAAAAGCGGTTTTCAGGGAAATGCGCGTCGGTATCCACACCGGACAAGTAGTCGCCGGGGTGATTGGAAAAAATAAATTTGCCTACGATATCTGGGGCGATGCCGTCAATCTGGCCTCCCGCCTCGAAGAACAAGGCGAAAACGGCCGGGTCAATATTTCACAAACCACTTACAACGCGGTTAAACACCAATTCGAATGCTCCTGGCGCGGACAACGCGAGGTGCACAACAAAGGATTGGTGGATATGTACTTTATCGAACGCGAACTATAACTATGAGCGAATCAACAATAACAACACCAGACGGATGCTTCAGCTTGGATGACATTACCACTTTCCGCGCTTTGGATGGGGAGAAATTAGCAGATGTCAATTATTACTTCTGGACCAGCGCCGATAAAAGTCAACAGCGTTTTTTGCTGTTCATGGAAATTTTGTTTGTTTCTGAACAAGCCCTTATCATCACCTCAGGCGAAGATACCGATGCTATCCGTATCGTGGAAGCCATGGATGTCATCAATAAGGGCAAAGATTTGATGGCCCGGAACGATCGCAAACCAGCCATGCAACAACTCAGCGCCACCGCTTCGGCAATTTGGCATCCTTACTCCGGCCAACCACTTACTTCGATCCGGCTTACGAAAAATGACGCAGGACTCTACCTGAATGACGCTATTTTGCTCGATTTTGGAATGGGCGGCGTTATTGTGGCACTACATGATAAAGGAGGATTGGCGGTAATGAATGAAGTGTTTTAACGATGAGTTATGAGCTTTGTAAAGTGTTCCGTAGATAACTGCGTATGTGGCAGATCCGGGAAATCTGCTCATCTTTCATCGTTCAAAAAAATTTCGCAATTTGGCCTTTCTGTCTTCCGGCAAAAAAGCATGGTTAATGGCCTCCAGGTTACAGCGAATAAAATGATCTTTGTCCCAATGGAATACCCGTTCCAGCAATTGATATTCGCTGGTAAGTGTCACATCTGAGATGGTGCGGGCATCCGTATTGATACTCATTGATACACCGCTCCGGTAAATCCGGTCTGCGGGGTGATCTTCCGCTTTATCACAGATATTGGTTTGGATATTACTGGTGGGACAAACCTCCAGATGGATATTTTCCGCTTTCAAAAACGCTAATAAGGCAGGATCGTCAACGCTTCGAACCCCATGTCCAATACGGGATGGATGAAAATGCTGCAGGGTCTCCCACACACTTTCGGCGCCTTTGGCCTCACCGGCATGGGCCGTACAATGCAGCCCTTTTTCTTTAGCAAACGCAAACGCTTTCACATGTTCGTCAATCGGGAATCCTGCTTCATCGGCGGCAATATCAAAACCAACAATATGCGTTCCTTTGAACTGCTCGACTAATTGTACGGTTTCCATGCTTTGCGCTTCGGTGTAATGCCGGAGCGTACACAAAATAATCCCTGCCTCCACACCCATTTCCTGAATACCTTCTTCAGTAGCGTCATTCACCGCTTGCACCACTTCTATCGGGGTTAACCCTGCTAAAGTGTGCAACAGGGGCGCAAACCTTATCTCTGCATAAACGACATGATCAGCTTTCAGTTGCCGAAACAAATCCAGCGTCACTAAGCGAAGTTGTGCTTTGGTTTGCATCAATTCAAAACCCTTTATCGCACGGGTGATATAGTCGGCCAGATCAGTACATTTGGGCGGCGCCACAAACGATTCCCGGTAAGCCTCCCAGGTGACCTCCGGCTTTATTTGTTGTACCACCTGGTAACTCAACGAACAATCCAGGTGAAGATGCAGCTCGATTTTGGGAAATTGTGAATAATCCACTCTTTATGACCTTGTTAAGGATTAAGTACATTGATCTTAAAAACCAACATCTTTGGGCAATGCCGGTTTCGAAAAAATATCACTTGCTGCGATGGTAAAAGCAGGTAAAGCAGGTGCTGCGGAACAAATCATTGCGCCTTTTGCAATTGAAACCACTAATGGAAGATCAGATACACCGTGTGCACTAATGCTGCCTTTCTTGTGTTGAGCGGTTCCTTTCATGTTTGAGAATTTGTTACAAAGATAATTGTTTGAACGGTAGAGGATGTTACAATTTTTCAAAAGCCAAAGATAAAGACCTGATGGTAAGCGGAACAAGGACAGTTTTCTGCTTTTTGAACACCCCAAATCCAGGCGCACATACTTCACAATTTTAAAAGTCGCACCCGCTCCACCCCCATTACATCATATACAGTAGGATCAATCGCTATTCGCTCACCCGTTTGTACATTTTCCACTACAACAAAGTCATGGTCTTTAAAAAATGACGACTGAAAACAGGGGTGTATATCCACACTAAGCAGAGATAACTTGCCAATTACAGGCTTGGCTTTCCAGATGTGCCCAATTCCCGCTTTTTGAAAATAATAATTGCAGGCCATCGAACAAAAAGCAGCATAACCAATACAATTAGCAACGCCAGTGCGCACTGTTTCAAGAGGATTGGAGGGACAGTTTTCCCATTTATAGGCCAGGCGTTCGGCGGTTAAATGTTGAGCATCATCAACAATCAAAGACATTCCGATGCTTTTATCCGGCAGGTCCGCAGAAATTTTACCCCATTTTTTGTCCAAAATTTCAGTTAACTGCTGGCTTTCAACCAAGTATTCCCGCCGTATTCCAACCTCCTGATATGCAACTACTTGCCGGTACAACCAGCCGCGACACACCACCAGAATCCCCGGAAGGAGTACCCATCCAGCCCACCGACGTATCTTTTTTTTCATATTGTGGAATGGACACGAACTTAGAAAAGCGTCGTACCTTTACTTTTGATTGCGTATTTCGCGTGTTTATTGTTCCTTTAATAGACCAACAAACATACGACTTTCACAACTGTTTGCCACAAAGAGGGTTCATATTAGTTTCCATATTTAACACATTGACATTCCTTAGCGTATGTTTATAAGCCGGCATTACATCTGTGTGGCCTATGTGAAAACTATTTTGTGCACTATGTGGTAAATAGTTGCCGATTTTTATTAAAACAAACACTTTCAATGTCTAAAACATATCAAGGTATGGTTGGGAATCTCGCAGAAAATAAAGCCAAACTGAAAAGAATATTTATCGAGCCCAATCTGCCCGTCGGATTAAAGCCGCTCATGGAAATCGCGAATAACCTGTGGTGGTCCTGGAACCACGATGCCACTGCATTGTTCCAGGCTATCAGCGATGGAGGACTCGAAAAACACAATTTCAATCCTATTGCACTCCTCGATGATCTCTCTTCAGAGCAGGCGAATGAATTGATCAATAATAAAGCCTTCATGGCAAAGATGAAGGCAGTTCACACCGATTTTATTGAATATACCACCCAAACACCCGAAAAACAAGGGGCAAAGGTGGCGTATTTTTGTATGGAATACGGCCTGCAACAGAGTATCCGCTTATACTCGGGCGGTCTCGGCATTTTGGCCGGCGACTACCTCAAAGAAGTGAGTGACCGCAACTTCAACTTAGTGGGAGTGGGCCTGCTGTACCGGTATGGCTATTTCCAGCAGGGTATTTCGCTCCATGGCGAGCAACTCCACCTGATGGATGCTGCCAAATTTACGCAACTGCCTTTGCAACCGGTTCGCGACGCACAAAACGAATGGATTAAGGTGTACGTCAACCTCGCCGGTCGCACCGTTTGGGCAAAAGTGTGGGAACTGAAAGTAGGCCGGATGTCGCTCTATCTCCTCGATTCCGATATTGACGACAATGTGTGGGAAGATCGCTCTATCACCCACCAACTCTACTCCGGCGACAACGAACACCGCCTCAAACAGGAACTTTTGCTCGGTATTGGCGGCTTGCGGGCCCTGAAGGCCATCGGTGTCAATGCCGATTTGTACCACCTCAATGAAGGCCATGCCGCATTTATCGGACTTGAGCGCATGCGCAACTATATCAAAGAGAAAGGCATGACATTCGAATCAGCCCTCGAAATTGTTCGTTCCACACAGTTATTTACTACGCATACACCAGTTCCGGCTGGTCACGATAATTTCCCTGAATCGCTGTTGCGCGATTACCTGTATGAGTACACTTACGCGCTCGACCTTTCTTGGGAACGCCTCATTGGTATTGGCCGCGTGGATGCCAAAAACAGTGCAGAACCGTTCTCTGTGAGCCATCTCGCCATTTATACCTGTCAGGAAGTCAACGGTGTAAGCCGCCTGCACGGCGAAGTAAGCCGCAAGATGTTCGCAGAACTCAATCCCGATTACCATTATTCGGAGTCGAATATCGGTTACGTGACTAACAGTGTGCATTTCCCAACCTGGGTGGCCGCCGAATGGCTCGAATTTTACCGCAAACATTTTGGTAAAGGATTTGAAGCCAACCAGGTCGACCGCAAATACTGGTCAAAAATCCACCAGGCACCGGCTGCCGACATTATGGCCATCCGCCGCACCCTGAAAACACGTTTGCTCAATTGGGTGCGCAAAACACTCACGGAAGATTATATGCGCCGTGGCGAAAACCCGCGTTCGGTTTTTGAAATTACCAATACACTCCGCGACGACGCATTGGTGATCGGTTTTGCCCGCCGGTTTGCCACTTACAAACGCGCTACTTTGTTGTTCTCCAATGAAAAACGATTAGCCGAAATCGTGAACAACAGCGACCGCCCGGTGATATTCCTGTTCGCCGGCAAAGCCCACCCGGCCGATAAATTCGGTCAGGAGTTTATCCGCCTCATTTACAATACCA
>JBILHQ010000122.1:0-18847 GCA_044350415.1 Saprospiraceae bacterium
TCTGGAAAGTAGTACCGTCAAGCGACCATTCAAAGGGTGCCGTGCCGCCACTGATATTACCCACCGAAACAGCACCATCGTTAATATTCGGGCAGGATTGAAGTGCTTGCGCATCAAACTGCATATCAGGAAATGCCACTACTGCAATGGTAATTGTCGAATCACATACTTCCTGGGTGGAATAATGGAATGCCCGCGTTTCGCCTGGTTTTAATACTGCCCCATCGAAAGTATAAGTAGTTCCGGGACAAATGGTTACTGTGTTTTGAAGAGCATAAACCGGCAATGGAACCACTGTTACGGTAACAGTTGAATCACATCCGAGGTTGTTTTGAAAGACAAATTGCTGCGACTGGCCGGGAGATATCAATACGCCCTGATAGGTAAAGACATCGTTCTGACACACTTTCGCAGTCATTGTACCTGCAGCCACTACATAGGCAACGACATTTACCGTAACGACTGAGTCGCACCCAAGATAGCTTTGCAGGATAAATTGTTGTGTTTGGCCCGGCGACAAAGTAACTCCCTGAAATACAAATACATCGTTAGCGCAAATTTGCCTTGCAATTGTACTGCCCGCTGCTGCATACGCAGAAACACTCACGGTTACGACAGAGTCGCATCCCTGGTAGTTGTGTAAAATAAACTGCTGGGTCTGGCCCGGTGATAAGGAAGTACCCTGATAAACAAACACATCCCCTGGACATATTTTTTGGGTTAAAAGGCTCGCTGATGTGGACAACGCTGTAACGCTAACGGTTACGACAGAGTCGCAACCCAGGTAGTTTTGCAAAATAAACTGCTTCGACTGACCCGGTGCTACAGACACACCCTGATAAATAAAAACGTCGCCCGGACAAACCTGGGTAATCACTGTTCCTGTCGAAACAGAAAGTGCCGAGACATTCACTGTTACCACCGAATCACAACCCGAAGATGTTTGCAGGGTAAATTGCTGCGATTGGCCGGGCGACATAGATACGCCCTGGTATAGGAGTACATCATCAGGACATACTTTCCGGTGGAGCACACTTACAGGTGGAGGAATGGCCGCCACACTCACCATTACCGTCGAATCACAACCCGCTGCATTCACCAGCAAAAACTGTTGCGACTGACCCGGTGCAATATTTACTCCCTGATAATTGAATACACCGCCCTGACAAACCTGCGTCGCCAAACTGCCGAATGTGTTGGGAATGGTTGTTACATCCACCGTGAGCAGGGAATCACAACTGCCTGCATTGAACTGGATCACCTGTGAGCCGCCCGCCGGGATAGTAGTGCCGTGGTATTGCACGCTTTTCCCTGCACAAGCACTCAGTTTGACTACATTGGGCAAAATACAATTGAGATGTACCAGCAAATCGCCTTTTTTATCATCACCGCAACCCGAAAGAGTTACTCCTGCGTTGCCGATGACTACCTCCCATGCTGCAGCAGGTAATGATGCCGGATCAACCTCTATTTCATAATACGTTCCGGAAGGCTGGTTGAGGAAGGTCACTGAACCTCCGTTGGCTGTTGCATTCTCAATTGGGGTGCTGTTGTATAATAAATTGACTTCAACACCGGATAATAAGGTGTCAACAGCATCAACAATACCATTGTCATTTACATCCGACCAAACAAAACCATTCACCGTACCAAAACCATCCTGCAGGGTCAGGGTGAGTGGGTCACTTTCCTTAACGCAGCCATACCAGTCGGTCAGTACTGCGTGATAACTGCCATCCTGTGCAGCCACTAAATCGGCGGTAGTGGCACCCGGAATTGGATTGCCATTGTAATACCACTGCCAGGAAGCAATGCCAAAAAGATTGCCAATGCAAAGCGTATCAGGTTTACAGCGGGTAAGACAACCCGATGGCAGCGCCGAAACATTAGGGCCGGGGTGTATCTCCGCAGGGTAACCCTTGCGTTCACACCCAAACAGATTCACCAAAACCAAAGAATAACTACCGCCTTTATTGACGGTAATGCTCGAGGTCGATTCGCCTGTACTCCACGCATATTGGGTGCTTACCGGAACAGCTGGTCCGCTATAGGACAAAACACTGTTATTGCCGTCACACAATGTTCCTGAAGTGGTAATACCAAAAAGTGCGGGCCGGGGATTAACCTGAACGGTAAACGGATCACTGATATCTGTACAACCGCTGCTAAAATCGGTAATCGTAACAGTATAATTAAATGTTCCTGCGTTGAGCAGATTACCCCTGTCCTCTGAAAACTCCTGTGTTGCTCCCATGCCATTACCTCCCGACCAGGAGTAACTATATGTGCCGCCGCCAAATATTTCCAGGAACACATCTTCTCCCACACAAGTAGTCAAAGAAGGATATTCCGTTCCATACACTTGCCCATAACTATTCATCAATAAGGCTTTAATAATGGCATCGGGGGCAGGTTTTACGTCCTGTACTACTGCCGGCGGTACAAATGTACAGCCGTTAAATGCCGTAAGTGTGACCCTGTAAACACCTTCTGTACCAATGGTAATCACCGGCATTTGTTCTCCCGTCGACCATAAATAAGAACCAACATTGTTAGTGGGGGCGGAAAGTGTCCGGGTTTGCCCTTCACAAAGCGCGCCAGGAGTAGCGGGATTAATGGTGCCCACCAGCGGATTAGCGGCAATGTTCACAACTGTTCCAGCTGTTTTGGTACAACCAAAAGTACTCGTGGCTGTAGCCATGATATTATAATTACCTATAGTGGCATAATTATGATACACGACACTTCCTGAAGCAATGTTAGCCGTGCCGCTGCCCGGATCGCCTAAGTTCCATTGTACCGAAACGATATTGGGGTCAGGGTCTAAGGCCAATTCTGTGGCGTTATTGGGACAAGGCGCATTCACCAGAGAAAATACCGGCGAAGGTGCATTGGGAATATCCAGCGGAACGGTCACGGAAGAGGTACATCCGGTGGAGGCTGTTACGGTAAGTGCTACATTGTAAATTCCACCTGCGACAAATGCATGGGTGGGTTCGGCAGTTGCGGCGTTATTGGCTGCACCACTGGCGGGATCACCAAAATCCCACGTCCAACCTGCAATACTCCGGGTTGGTACAAATGTGGTTTCATCTTCCAATTGCAATGCTGCTCCCGGACAAACCGGAACTGGATCAAATTGCGCCCGGACGGCCACCACTGCCGAATCATATAAAAAACAAGTGGTGCCATCGGTCAATTTAGCCCGAACTCCCGCTATGTATTGTCCCGAATTGGGAAATACAAAAGTTGGATTGTCATTGCCTTGTTCCTGCCCCAGTAAAGCACCGCCGGAAAGCCCAAAATACCAGGTAGAACCACCAGGTAAATAGAGTGGCGTATTGGGAATAAGGTGAAATTCAAAAGAATCGCATCGGACGGTAGGTACCACATTGATATCAAATGCGTTCGGCGGACAAGCCTGACAGTTGCCGCCAGGACAACCGCCGCCGCCCAGACCACTACAGTCTTCAATCAACAAGATTTCATTGCTCAGTTCGGTGCAACCGTAACCGTTGGTCACCACCACCGAGTATTTTCCATATTGATTGGTAGCGTAGGTATTGGCCGTAAAACCCAATGGGACGCCGTCTTTATACCATTCATAGGTAAACAACCCATCTCCTTCAATAAGAGCCCGTAAGGTGACGGTGTAACTATTGGCGCAAAAACCAGTAGGATCTAAGGTCGATAAAGTTACATTGGGTTCCGGGTATTCATCAATCGAAAATTCTTCTGTCCCTTTACATCCGTGAATATCGGATACTTCCACCACAAAACTGCCATTACTCAGACTGGCCATCGGTGAGGTACTGATGATGGGGCCGGTCACCGCTGTTTTCCACTTGAATCCGGTATATGGAAAGATAGTTTGAACATTGAGGGTATTGCCTGGACACACGCCGGAAGCAGGAAGCACCACAATTGGACTGGGGTTGCCATAAATGGTCACCGGGAAAGTGGCCGATTGACCACAAACGGTGGCAGTAACCGTGTGATTGCCCGACTTATTCCAGTAAATTTCTGCTATCGAGGTGGTTTGACCCGATTTAATTATCCCGGTTCCTGCCGGTGAAACGGTCCAAATAACGTCAATATTCTCATAAACAGGTGAAACATAAGTGCCTATAGTCCCTTCACACAAATTAGTTTGTCCAGCAATAGTAAACGGCCCAATGGGTTTTACTTTGAATTGTATGGTATCACTCGGGCAACTGTTACCATCTGTGGAAATATGCTGTAGCGCCAACAAATAAGGACCGGCCGTAGCATTGCTCCAGGTGATGTTTAATGGGCTGCCAGTTTGCGTGGACGGTACACCAGGGCCGTTGGTAACACTCCAGGATATCCTGTAATGATGTGGTCCGCCTGCCTCCGAATAAGTTACCGTTTTACCCGGACAAATTTCGGCAGGGCCAATAATACCTGTCGGTTTGGTTGGTTTTTCGGCAACGGTTACTGCCCATTCGGCTTTATCAGAACAGGTTTGTGCCGGATCAAAAGGGGTGGAAAAAATGCGGTAAAAACCTGGTCCGTTAAGAAAGTTGATATTGGCCGTAGCTACTGCCGAAGGCGATGTCCAGGCTGTGGAACCATCCGGCCCAATAAGAGTCCAGTTCGTATTCAACGCCGCGCCGGGCACCCGCGTGCTGTTGAACACACCAGTAGCGCCATCGCAACGCTCCACCGGTCCACTGATGATATATGGCGGCAAAATTTTGACAGGCAATGTATCCTGACCACCGCAGCCAAGGTAACAATTGTCGTATTTTACAGAGAGATGATGGGTAGTGGTCGTGCTAACATTGGATTTCCATTTGATCGTCACATGGTTAGTACCCTGCCCATCTTCAATCGTTCCTCCGCTGCTAAGCGACCATACAAAATTGGCACCACTAAACGCCTCAACAGTATAAAGTTCTTCTGTTTCAGGGCAAACCCGGTCTTCGCCTTCAATTTCAGCACTGTCGTCAATAACCGGAATATGAAAAACAGAAGGTTCAGGGCAAGCAAATTGTGCACAACTTTGGGGTAACAGGGAGATCACCCCATCACTTCCACTGGTCCAAAGCACGGTAACGGATGCATCGTTAGCACCGCCACCATTAGTAACAGTTCCGTTGGGCGATACCGTCCAGATAAACTGACTGCAATTGCCTGTAGCATTATAAGTGACTTCCGTGCCGGCACAAATTGTTCCTGTGCAATCCAGTTCGAGTGAGGCGGCATCCAGCACCGTGACCTTAATATAACTGGTATCAACGCAAAGACAATTGCTCAAGGCAATCAGCCGGACAGTATAATGACCTGGCAATAAGTATTTGTGCTGTGAACTTTCGGCGGTGGAAAACCCGGAATTATCGCCAAAATCCCATTCAAAATAAGAAGCGGCGGTACTTTCATTCGTAAAATATACCGTTTGTCCTTTGCAAATACTTACATCTGTTGGTGAAGGCGCGGGGGAAGTGGTAAATTTTGCTTCCGGTGCATCCACGATCGTCACACACCGCGAAGCACCACCCTGACAGTTAGCATCGACGAAAAAAGAAACATTTCCAGTTCCAGGATTACCCCAGGTAACGGAGACGCCATTACCCGAAGGAAGTACAGTCCAGGAAGTCGCACCGGTGACGGCCCAGCCAATTGGCAAATTACCACTTGGCGAACCATTGATACCCACAGCAGAATAAACCAACGTAGTGCCCGGACATACTTTTTCGCAGGTGCTTAAAGGTGGTTGGGTTATGGTGGAATCTAAATTACAAAGATTGGTATTGGAAGAAGTAATCGAATAATAACCACCACCTTGCTGTACAATTGCGGATTGGGAGGTATATGTTCCTGCCTGTCCCGTAACCGTAACGGTATATACTCCGGCACAAAGTCCGGTGAGATTCTGGGAAGTTGACCCATTGGACCACAGAAAAACATACGGTGGCACCGTATTTCCGGTAATACTCACATAAATAGCACCATTGCAGTTGCCGCAATCCGGGAGCACATCTAAAAGAATCGTCTGGGCACGCAACAAGGAAGATATCTGTAAAAAAAATACTGCTAAAAAGAGAAGGCTAAGTCGGTTTTGCATTTTGAATAGCGATGTACAATGAGAAAAGCGGATTATTAAAGGTGAAGATACCGTGCTTTTTCACTCCGCTGCCTACCTCCTCCTTCACCCCCCAATTCCCACGCATCCATTATTAATTTCTAAGCCTTCGCAAAGCCGCCTGTACCGTATCCTTGTCCTCAGGATAAGTGACGCCATACCACTGGCTGTCGCTGGTGAGCACTTTTACTTTAGCTGCGCCACTTTGAATCTGATGATTGACCACCGAAGGGATATAAAATTCCGCTTTGGGGTTATCCATATTTTCCAATACAAACTGCCGGAACAGCTCATCTATTACTCCCAGCAAATCGGGGGGAAATCCCCAAAAATTCATGGAAACCAGTGTGTTGTCGTTCAAAAAATGCCGCAAACCCAACTCATCCGTATAAAAAATACCATCGTCGAACCGGTCAATTTTGGTGCGTTCGATCACATCGGTCAGGAAGCCTGCTGCATTGGCGGTACACACCCCACGCGATACGGATCCGTTTTCCGAAAGGGTATTAACGAGGTGGTAAGCAACCATCCCATAAGTAGTAGGATTACAATCGGTAATGAGAAAGTCGCCAATAGTTTTGAAAGCGTCGGGACCGTAATAATCGTCGGCATTAATGGCGACGAAAGGTTCGGTAAGAAATTCCCTGGCCGACAAAATAGCATGACCTGTACCCCAGGGTTTCAGGCGGTATGGGTTTTCCTGCAGCCAGTCAAGGGCGGTGTCCATTTCCTGAAAAGCATAACAAACAGGGATCAACTGTTCGATCCGATGGCCAACTTTTTCTTTAAATTCGGCTTCAATATCTTTGCGAATCACTAAAACCACTTTACCAAATCCCGCCGCGGCAGCATCCCTAACAGAAAATTCAAGAATTGATTCGCCGTTCGGGCCCATACCGTCGGCCTGCTTCAATCCGCCATATCGCGATCCAATGCCGGCGGCTAAAATTAATAATGTTGGTTGCATGAAGAAATGAGAAATGAGGAGTGAGAAAACAAGTTCCGGCAGACTGGCCAGATGGCTTCCCACCGCAACAAGTCATTCGCTGCCGCAAAATTACTCGTAAATCGGAGGAATCCCTTTGGAACCGAAATTTATTTCTTCAGTCCTTAAAATGCCCGGGCACCGAGCGCCACCCCAAAAATAACCAGGATAAGACCAATTATTCTTTTTACCTGTACAATATGAGCAGGTGTGAGCCACATGCGAACGCGTTTGGCTGCGTAGATTTTGAGTAAATCTGTCAAAATGAGTACTGCCATCATGGACCCAAAAAAAAGCGCAATTTCGCTTCGGGTCCAGGCATTGGGGGCCACCATACCGGTAGCGATTCCCAACCAGAAAATTAATGTGCCCGGATTAAAGGTGTTGATCAGAAAGCCTTTCAGCCATTTTCCAAAATATCCTTTTTTTTCTACTACAGTTAATTCTTCTCCAGCCACCTGAACTGATGTAGATTTGCGGCCGGAAAGTAAACCCACCAAACCAAATACCATCAGCATAATACCACCTCCAATACCCGCCCAAAAACGAAATCCCGGTAGCGCAATCAGGTCTTCCATGGCCTGCACACCCTGTTGCACCGCCACAATAAACAGTAAATCACTGGCCCATATTCCACCAGCAACAGCCATGCCAGCCCTGAATCCGGCCTCCAGCGAGGCCTGAATAATGGAAAAAAATAATGGGCCAATCATAAAACTCAGGGTAATGCCAAGCAGCAGCCCTTTCAGCAATAAAACGCTCATACGGGCAAATGTAATACAATATGGTCGTTGCTAAGATACAGGATCAGGTCGCCGCCTATAAAAAATGGCTTTCTTCATTGCGCGAACACCCCAACATTTGGTGGTGGGAATCACAGCAGGTATTTCAGGACCATTGGCAACCAAATGCTCCTGACCCCGTGGTAATGTTCGACCAGTGTTTTCAGAATAGTGTAACCCGGCGACTTTGGCAATCCGACACCTGGAGGCCCCGGGAGATGATGCGCCTATTTTACAAGTTCGATCCAGGCATGGTAAAAGCTATGTTCGACGATTTATTCAATGAAACCAAGGCGATTGATGCCCGTATTTCGCGGTTTTTATTCGGGCTTGACACTCTTTTAGCCGACTACAAAAAAGCACACCCTTCAAGCGTGGACAATAATCATTACCACGATGATTACCGAATGATCGCGCTTTATCTTGGTTTTCGCTACCCCGATCAATATGCCGCGCCCTACGATCTGGCACTTTTTACCCAGGCACTGGGCCACCTCGGGGCCCGCGAATTGCCGCAGGAAAATGATATCGGGCGTTTTTTTAAAATGCACCGTACGATCATGACTTTTATTGACAAAGAACCTGTAATAGACACACTTATTAATAAACACCTGGACCCGCGCAAACACTTCACTAGCAGGTCAATCCTTCTGGCTGTTGATTTTACGCAATTCGTCGCAAAGAACTAATCACTTAATCAGGTGTTCTTAGTCAGTTAGTCCCCGGAACAAGGGACCTGGGACAAAAAATTACATGAGCAAACGACGCAATCACATGGCCAAAAAACCCACATTTGCTGACCAGTTTAAATCGCTTGGCAATATACCCCGTTTTTTTCGCCTTATTTGGGTGGTCAGTCCGGGGCTGACCCTTTGGAATATCGGATTGCGCTTAGTGCAGTCGGCCGTTCCTTTGTTGATGTTGTATGTAGGGAAAGAAATTATCGACGAAGTGGTGTTGGCTATTCAGCAAGGGGCGTTGGCCAACCTGCGACCGCTCTGGCAATGGGTGGGCATTGAAATGAGCCTTGCTATTTTTTCCGGACTGCTGGGCCGTGCCACTACATTGACCGATAGTCTGCTCGGTGATCTGGTAAACAATGACTCATCGGTACAAATCATCCGGCATTCAGCTACTCTTGATTTGTACCAGTTTGAAGATGCCACTTTTTACGATAAACTGGAGCGGGCGCGCACCCAAACCGCTGGACGAACAGCCCTGATGACGATGGTGCTTTCGCAGGCACAGGACATCATCACGGTGGGATTTCTGATGGTGGGCCTTACGGCATTCAACCCCTGGCTCCTGTTAATTTTAGTGCTTGCGGTCATTCCCTCCTTTATTGGAGAAACCCGTTTTAATGCCGAATCATACTCACTTACCCGTTCCTGGACACCCGAGCGCCGCGAACTTGACTATCTGCGGTTTATCGGTGCCAGTAATGAAACCGCCAAAGAAATTAAAATATTCGGATTGGAAGATTTTATTGCCGGGCGTTTTGAGTCGATCAGCAAAAGGTATTTTTTAGCGAATCAAAAATTAGCCATTCGCAGGGCCGCCTGGGGTAGTTTTTTTAGTTCGTTGGGGACTTTGAGTTATTATGCAGCGTATTTTTTTGTAGTGTGGCAAGCGGTAGCAGGCCTCATCACACTGGGTACGCTCACCTTTCTGGCGGGTTCCTTTTCGCGTTTGCAGGGACTTTTACAGGGGATCGTCAGCCGGTTTTCCAGGATTGGCGAAACATCCCTTTATCTCCGCGATTTATTCGATTTTTTAGAAATAAAACCATCTATTCCGCTCCCGGAAGGCGGCGGTTTAAAAGTGCCGCGACCAGTCAAAACCGGCTTTGTTTTTGAAAATGTGGGTTTTAAATACCCGAACAGTGAACAATGGGCACTGCGCGGACTGAATTTCATCCTTCATCCCGGCGAAAAACTCGCACTCGTAGGGGAAAACGGCGCGGGTAAGACCACGCTCGTCAAACTACTCGCCCAGCTTTACCAACCCACCGAAGGCCGTATTCTGCTCGATGGTCACGATCTCAATGATTATAATCCCGTGGACCTGCGCCAACAAATCGGCGTTATTTTTCAGGACTTTGTTCGATTTATGTTCACTGCTGCCGAAAATATCGCGATCGGTAATATTGATGAACAACAAGACCGATCCCGCATCCAGGACTCCGCACACAAGAGCCTTGCCGATGATGTGATCGAAAAACTCCCGCTTGGATACGAACAAATGCTCGGCAAAAGGTTCCAAAATGGCGTGGACCTTTCCGGAGGACAATGGCAAAAGGTCGCGCTCGCCCGCGCTTACATGCGCGATGCCCAACTGATTATTCTCGACGAACCCACCGCCGCACTGGACGCCCGTGCTGAACACGAAGTGTTTGTTCGTTTTGCCGAATTGATGAAAGGCAAATCGGCAGTGCTGATCAGTCACCGCTTCAGCACCGTCCGGATGGCCGACAATATCGTGTTCCTCGAATACGGCCAAATGATTGAATACGGTAGTCATGAGGAATTGTTGGCGAAAGGCGGTAAGTATGCGGAGTTATTTAAATTGCAGGCAAAGGGATATACCTAGTGCCGCATCCAGCGAATAGCCTGTGAATTGACGGCCACATTTTTTACTCAAATATTCGCAGAAACAAGCGTTGTTATGGTAAGTACAGCAGGGCCCTGAAATTAGCGTTTTTTTGTCTGATTGAGGCTTATTTTTGGGTTCGAAGCATCGCTACGGACCTAAAAATGACCGAAAAGCAGACAAAAAAGATCAATTTTTGGCCAGATGGTCTCCCACCGCAACAACTCTCACATATTTCTTCATAATTTTGCAGCCACAATTGCACTTTTTTCAGGGCTCGGACGCTCCCACTGCAACAAGTTTGTTCTAAAAAACAAGCTGATTTAATCATACTGAACCAATGGCACTTATGAAGAGTACCGTGATTAAATCAAAACTAAAACAAAATCCGGCATAATAATGTATACGACCATTAGTTCCCGCTTGATCTTTGACCAAAACGGCAATTCCAACCATATAACAGGGGCCATTAGAGATATCACCGAACGGAAAAAAAATGAACTCGAAATTGCCAATCAACATAAGCAACTGCAATTGCAAAATAAAGAATTAGAACAGTCTACCTATATCACTTCGCATGATTTACAAGAGCCCCTGCGCAATTTAATCAGTATTGCCGGACTCATGAAAGAGGAGTATAATGGCAAATTGGATGAAAATGCAAAACAATACCTTAATTATATTACCCAGTCATCGGCCCGTATGCAGGAACTTGTCAGAGAACTCTCTGCATACTCGAGAATTGGAAAAGAAAAAAGATTGACAACTGTCGACTGCTATAAAATTGTTAACGACGCCCTCTCTGATATGTCTGTTGCTATTGAAGAAAGTGGTGCACGAATAACGGTACAGGAATTGCCTAAATTAAATGGTTATTCCACAGAATTAAGGCAACTTTTTTAAAACTTAATTAGTAATGCTTTAAAATTCAGAAAGAAGGACGTTATCGCTGAAATTATTGTTTCGGCAAAAAAACAGGAGGATAACTGGCTCTTCTCTATTCAGGACAATGGCATTGGTATTCCTGAAAAAGATAAAGAAAAGATTTTTATTATCTCTAAAAGATTACACAACCGCAATGATTATGAAGGAACTGGGATTGGCTTGTCGCACTGTAAAAAAATAGTTGAACTGCACGGAGGTAATATCTGGGTGGATTCAAAGCCCGGAACAGGAAGTATCTTTAATTTTACGCTCAATAACCTTTAATCGTGGTGAAAAAGAAACTTGATTGTGTATTGCTCATTGACGACGACGATGTTACTAACTTCATGAACCGCATGGTCATTGCCCGGGAAGAAATAGCCAACCATATCGAAATTGCCCTCAATGGGAAGGAGGCTATTGAATATCTTTGTCAAAATCCCACGGAAAAAGCAACCCCAAAATCAATATTGATTCTGCTGGACATCAATATGCCGGTAATGGACGGATGGGAATTTCTGCAAGCCTATCACGATCTTAATATCGTTCGATCAGGTCAAATTATTATTTTTATCCTCACCACTTCTTCTAACCCCGGAGATAAATGGAGAGCAGAAAAAATTCCTGAAGTTGCTGGATTCCTCAATAAACCATTACGGATCGAAATAATTGGAGCAATAATTGAAAAATTCTTCTGAAATTATCCCAAAAAAGATTGAAACGATAGTCCCCCAATCAAAAACAAAAAATTTATTGCGGTGGGCGGCCATCTCACCGTAATAAGAGTACCCCTATGTTTTTCTTAAATTGAAAATCAATAACTTATAGTTATAACTATAAAATAATAAGATAATTTTTCAGGGTAACTGACCGCATTTATTGTAAGTCAGAACCACAAATACTGGTTTTCAGGAAGAAAAAAATCCCGGATATGCTCCAATGATATAACTCAAATACACCCAAAGTTATTTTTTTTACTTATTTTGCATCGCATAAAATGCTGCGAGGTGCAAAGATAGTTTTGACATGAACACAAATAAAAATAAAGAAACCACACTGAAAGAAAATATGGTTTCAGAAATAGCTAAGAACAAACAAGAAAAAAAGCTTAATAATAAAAAGTTTCCTGTTGTAGGTATTGGCGCTTCAGCAGGAGGTTTAGGAGCATTGGAAGCATTTTTTAAAAAAATACCGGAAAATAGTGGAATGGCATTCGTGGTCATCCAACACCTCGATCCTAACCATATTGGGATGATGCCCGAGCTATTGCAACGAACCACCGCGCTGAAGGTGTCAGAAGCCCATGATCTTCTCACCGTAATGCCCGATTGTGTGTATGTAATACCGCCTAATAAGAGCATGTCGATAGTCAATGGGATGTTGCATTTATTCGATCCTGTTGAATCGCCCGGACTGCGGTTACCTATTAATATTTTTTTTCGTTCACTGGCCGCCGACAGGGAGGAAAAAAGTATTGGCATCATCCTGTCGGGTATGGGCTCCGATGGTAGCCTCGGCGTTAAAGCCATTAAAGAGAAAAATGGTATTGTACTTGTACAAGACCCTGTTACCGCCCAATTTGACAGTATGCCCCTTAACGCTATTAATGCGGTATTGGTGGATGGCATTGCCGCTCCGGAGGACTTACCTGCCAAACTGATTGATATCTTTCAATTTATGCAGGATGTGACGGAGCCCGAGATAGAAAATAAAGACAACAGTAGTCTCGAAAAAATTCTACTGCTGCTGCACGAACAATCGGGCCACGATTTTTCTTTGTATAAAAAAAGCACCTTATTCCGCCGTATTGAGCGCCATAAGAGTTTGCATCAGATTGAGAAAACACAAAACTATGTCCGCTTTTTACAAGAAAACCCCAAAGCGGTAGAGGCTCTTTTTAAGGATTTACTTATTGGAGTTACCAGTTTTTTCCGCGATAAAGCCGTGTGGGAAAAACTCAAAGAAAGTATACTCCCCGATATGATCAACCAATCACCCGGTGGGCACCTGCTGCGCGCATGGATACCTGGTTGTTCCACTGGCGAAGAAGCCTATTCTCTGGCAATTATTTTTAAGGAGACTTTGGAAAAATTGAAAAAGCGCAAAAACCTGCAATTGCAGATATTCGCTACAGATATTGACCAGGATGCCATTGAAAGTGCCCGAAAAGGTGTCTTCTCCTCCAATATAAAAACCGATGTATCGCAGGAACGGCTCAGCCGCTTTTTTACGCCCGATGGCGACGGCTATCGGGTAAACACGATCATCCGGGAAATGGTAGTTTTTGCACCACAAAACGTCATTAAAGACCCCCCTTTTACCAAAATAGACCTGCTTTCCTGCCGCAATCTGCTGATCTATATGGAAGCGGAACTACAGAAAAAACTAATGGCACTCTTTCATTACAGCCTCAATCCCGGCGGAGTGATGATATTGGGCTCCGCCGAAACACCGGGAAATCAAGTCGAAGGATTTGAAGAACTGGACCCCAGACTTAAACTGTATAAACGTACATTAACACCCACGCCAGCCGAACTTATTGATTTTCCTCTTGCTTTTTCCCGTACCGACAGGATTTCATCCAAAACTTCAACAGCATCAAAAACGATTGAAAATATTCCAGTCCTTACTAATCAAATTCTGCTGGAACGCTTCGCTCCTGCAAGCGTTCTGGTGAACGAAAATGGCAATATCCTTTATATTACTGGACGAACCGGGAAATACCTGGAACCGGTGGCCGGAAAAGCAAATTGGAATATTAATGCTATGGCCCGGGAAGGGTTGCGCGAACAACTCCCAACAGCTTTTAAAAAAGCCATGCAAAACTACGAACCGGCTTACCTGCATAATATCAGCATTGGAGCCAATGGCGAAAGACTGTTGGTGGATGTCAGTGTTCAACGCCTTAAAGGCCCCGATCCTATTAAAGGAATGATTCTGGTAGTCTTTACTGATATGCCCGCAAAAACTGAAACGCTGAATATTAAGACTGAAAAACGAAAACCTGGCGGCCGTCAACATGAATTGGAAGTAAAACTGCAAAAAAGCTATGAAGATCTGCAAAGTACCCGCGAAGAAATGCAGTCATCACAGGAAGAACTAAAATCCACCAACGAGGAACTCCAATCCACCAATGAGGAACTCCAATCCATAAATGAAGAATTAACCACCTCCAAAGAGGAGATGCAAAGCTTAAACGAAGAACTGCAAATGGTTAATCTTGAACTGCAAAGCAAAGTAAGTGATTATGCGCAGGCCAATAGTGACATGAAAAACCTGCTCAACAGTACAGAAATTGCCACTCTTTTTTTGGATAAAGAACTTAATATCCGCAGGTACACCGATTCAGTAACCAGCGTTATCAAATTGCGAAATGCGGATATCGGCCGGCCATTTACTGATCTGGTTACTAATTTGCAATATCCAGAAATGGAAACCCATGCACGGCGGGTAATAAAAACCCTGAGAACTGCAGAAGCAACCATTCCAACAAATGATGAACGGTGGTTTCATGTGCGAATTATGCCATATATTACTTCCGATGACCGCATTGATGGACTGGTCATCACATTTTTTGATATTTCATTAACCAAAAAGCTGGAAATTGAATTAAAAAACACTAATGCAGAACTGTTGACAAAGGAAAAAGCACTGGCCGTTTCAGAAGTTCGTTACCGGCGATTGTTTGAATCCGCTAAAGATGGAATGCTTATCCTCGATGCAGAAACCGGCAAAATTCTGGACGTAAATCCATTTTTGATGGAAATGTTGGGATACTCAAAACAAGAATTCGTTGAAAAAAAAATCTGGGAAATTGGATGCCTTAAGGATATCGCAGCAAACCACGATAAGTTTGTGGAATTGCAAAATAAGGAATGGGTCCGTTATGAAAACCTGCCTCTTGAAACGGCTGATGGGCATAAGATCAACGTTGAGTTCATCAGTAACGCCTATTTAGTCTCCGATGTTAAGGTTATTCAATGTATTATCCGTGACATTACAGCAAGAAAAAAAACCGAAGAGCAGCCCCCGGTAAAAACATAATGAAAACAATTTGAAAACGCAAAACATCTGAATATTATGCAAAGAGACACCAACCCAAGAGAATTTGAAGCACTTCGAAAAAAAGCAGAAGCACTGCTGAAAAAAGACCACCCAAAATCAGACACCAATTGGGATGAAATGGAAACGTTAAAATTGATCCATGAGATGGAGGTTTACCACATCGAACTGATCATGCAAAATGAAGAACTCACCCGGGCAAAGGCGATGGCATTGGATGCTGCAGATAAATATGCAGCGTTATTCGATTTCGCCCCTTGTGGATATTTTACGCTATCCAGGGATGGCATTATCCTGGAAATTAATTTCTGCGGATCACAAATGCTGGGGACCCCAAGGTCGCAATTGAAAAATTATCAGTTCAGCCATTTCATTTCCAATGATACCCGATCAACTTTCAATTTGTTTTTCGCGAAGTTATTTGCCACCAAAAACAAAGAAGACTGTGAAGTACTCCTGTCAACGGATGACCTTCCCCCCACTTATGTTCACATTACAGGAATTGCCAATGAAAATGGAGAACAGTGCCTGATAGCGATGGTGGATATTACCAAGTCTAAACACGGGGAAAAGGCCCTCAAAGAAAGTGAACGGTTTTTAAAAGAAACACAGGCTATTGCTAATCTTGGAGCATATACCTTAGATATCAACTCCGGCTATTGGACCAGCTCAGAAGTGCTTGATAATATCCTGGGAATCGATGCCAACTTTAACCGAACCTTTGAAAACTGGATCAGTATTATTCATCCTGATTGGCAAAAAATGATTTCTGATCATTTGATCTCCGAGGTAATAGGTAATAAAAAAAAGTTTGATAAAGAATATAAAATTATTCGGGTAAAAGACAAAAAAGAGTGCTGGGTACATGCAATAGGAAGCCTGAAAATGGACGCAAAAAACAAACCCACCATTTTAATCAGTACCATACGCGAAATCACAGAACGCAAACAAAATGAAGAACTATTAATTAAAAGCGAAAAAAAATATAAACAAATCGTTGAGACTGCCCAGGAAGGAATTTGGATAGTCAACGAAAAAAATAAAACATCCTTTGTTAATCAACGAATGGCTACTATGCTGGGCTATAAAAGGGAAGAAATCATAGGCAAGTCAATGGTTGATTTTATGGACCCGGAAGAGCAGGTTAGCGCCTTGAAAAATATCGACAGGCGGAAGAAAGGCATTGTTGAGCAACGTGAATTTGTGTTTCTGACAAAAAACGGCGACAATCTTTTTACATTAATTGAAACAAATCCCCTGACCGAAAATAATAAATATAAAGGTGTACTCGCAATGGTCATGGATATCACCGCGAGAAAAGAAAAAGAGATGGAAATTGCCGCGCAAAATAAAAAATTGCATACGCAAAATAAAGAACTGGAACAATTTACTTATATCACCTCGCATGATCTGCAGGAACCTTTGAGCAATTTAATTAGTATTGCTTCGCTCTTCGAAAAAGAGTTTTTAGGCAAACTGGACGCACATGCCGACCAATATCTCCATTATATTATCCAATCAGCCGGGCGGATGAAGGAACTGGTACATGGACTATCGGAATATAGCAGAATCGGGAAAGAAAGAACGCTGACCGGTGTTGACTGCAAACTAATCGTCGAAGATGTTCTCGCTGACCTATCCATGATAACATTAGAAAGCAACGCACGGATTACGATGCATGATTTACCCCTGATAAATGGCTATTCTATAGAATTGCGACAGCTTTTCCAAAACCTGATCAGTAACGCTTTAAAATTCAGAAATAATAACATTGCTCCAGAGATTAATATTTCAGCCCAAAAACAAGAAAAATCCTGGCTATTCTCTATTAAGGATAATGGTATCGGTATTGATGAAAAGGATAAAGACAAAATTTTTGTTATTTTTAAAAGACTGCACAACCGCAATGAATATAAAGGAACAGGTATTGGTTTGTCGCACTGCAAAAAAATAGTGGAATTACACGGTGGTAATATCTGGGTGGAATCAAAATCCGGAGATGGCAGTATCTTTTATTTTACTATCTCACTCCTTTAGAATATCTCCCTTACCTTTGCACCCATGAGTAATTTCCGTCCTCTTAAAGTGTACAACAGCCTCAGCGGCAAAAAAGAAGTATTTGAACCCATTACACCCGATCACGTGGGTATGTATGTATGCGGCCCTACCGTTTACAGCGATGTGCATTTGGGCAACTGCCGTACATTCGTCAGTTTTGATGTAATTTACCGGTACTTGCTCCACTTAGGCTACAAAGTGCGGTATGTACGCAATATTACTGATGTGGGTCACCTCACCGACGACGGCGTAGACCGCATGGCGAAAGGGGCGAAAGTGGCTCAGCTCGAACCAATGGAAGTGGCACAACGCTACACTGTGGGATTTCGGGATATGATGCGCGTTTTCAATACATTACCTCCCAGTATCGAACCGATTGCCACGGGACATATTCCCGAACAAATCGAAATGGTGGAAGAAATCCTGGCGAAAGGCTACGCTTATGAACGCAATGGATCAGTATACTTTAACGTACCAAAATTCAACGCTGAAAACCCCGGCGTGTACGGCGCAGTCAGTGGCCGTATCCTCGACGATTTGTACAATGAAACCAGAGAATTAAAAAACCAGGGCGACAAAGCACATCCCGCCGATTTTGCGATCTGGATGAAAGCACGCCCCGAAGATATTATGGTTTGGAAAAGTCCCTGGTCGGTGGGTTTTCCCGGCTGGCACTTGGAGTGCTCAGCGATGAGTACTAAATACCTCGGCAAAACATTCGATATCCATGGCGGCGGTAACGACCTGAAATTTCCGCACCATGAAAATGAAGTGGCCCAAAATCACAGCGCTTGCGGGTGTCACCCGGCACATTACTGGCTGCACACGAATATGCTGCTCCTAAACAGTAAAAAAATGTCGAAATCGGACGGCAATACGATCACACCCACCGAGTTATTTACGGGTGATAGCCCGTTTGTTACCAAAGGATATTCCCCAATGGCGTTGCGCTTCTTTATGCTCCAGGCGCACTACCGCAGCACGCTCGACATTACCGATGATGCTTTGCTCGCTGCCGAAAAAGGCTACCGCAAACTCATGGAAATCAATAAAATACTCCAGGGTTTACCGGCAAATGCTGCTACTTCGGGTAGTGAAACAGAGACCGATCGCGGCATTCTGGCCTGCGTCGAACAAGCTTTTGATGGTATGGATGACGATTTCAATACGGCTATCGCCATCGCATCTGTCAACGAACTGGGTAGCTATATTCATAAATTAGTCAACCAGCAACTGTCCTTTTCTGAAGTTTCTCCCTGGGTCATTGAACGCGCCAAAGCGGCTGTTAATGATTTGATCATTAATGTCTTTGCATTGATGGACGATACCGATACAGGCGGA
>JBILHQ010000123.1:0-18789 GCA_044350415.1 Saprospiraceae bacterium
AGCAAAACTTTTGGCATGGAACGAGTGGAGCGGACGGGTATCTTTTTTGCCTTGATTGCTATTTTTGGAGGATTGGGCATGTTGGGGGCTTATTTGTATGAGCGTAAAAATCCGCCTTCTGATGATAGTGATTTTAAAAATGGCAGGTAAGTAATTGTTCTTTATCAGGCTTTCAAAAGTTAGGGTTAATTTTCTTTGAAATAAAATAAATTAACCGGCAGCGTTTCAGGCAGCGAATTCGTTTAAAACGAAACATCATTATTAAAGCTGCCTTCACCATGACCATTACTTTAACTTACACCTTGTTACTTGCCGCTGTGTACGGCGTTCGGAGAATAATGATTATCAGGGCTATGCGTTCCAATATGTCGAAGGCTTAATGTTGTAGATGTATTTATTTGTCCGGTATTTTTGAAGGACACATCCCCAAAGGGTAGAAAAAATGATCTGATGGCCCGAGTCATCAGATCATTTTTTTACCCTTTTTTGGTAAATAAGGCAAGTTGGTTTTGTTGCCCGACCGGAAGGTGTCACCTGATTTTTGAGGAACGAAAAAATCAGGTGACACCTTCCGGTCGGGTGCAGGAATTAGTTATGTTTGCAAGATGTGACCATGCTTTTTTTTATTTAAGCGTGAATTTTCTGGCCGTTCCCCCCACAAGATGTCACCGTTATTTTTTCGTTCCTCAAAAATAAGGTAACACCTTGTGGGGGGCTCACTCCGTCTGGAATCCCGAAATAGAATAGGCGAAGCTGACCATGAAATAACGGGCGAGATTGTGGGTGCGTACTTCTTCGATGTAGTTGAAGCGGCTGGTACGGCTGATACCTACGTTTTTGTTCAGCAGGTCATAAGCAGTGAGCTTGATTTGCCCTTTCCGGTTTTTGAGTACGTACCGGGTGATACCTGCTTTCCAGATCGGAATTTGTTGGGAAGTGCCGAAGGGTTCCGGGGGAAAAACCTGATAATCCAATCCGCTGTTGACCGCCCAGTTTTTATTCGGGAAAATAGATAAATCCACAAAATAACGTTGATTGATAAACGATTGGTTGAATGCACTGCTCGCAGAATAGGTCGTGCTGTTTTGTGTAAATCGCACACCGATATTGCCGTCAAACTGTTTTTTCTTGCGGTTGTCCAGGGAAATTTGTGCGTAATTGACCCAGCGATCGGTCTTGTTTTTTTCATCGTTGATATAAAGTATTCCCCTGTTCCAGGTGGTATTCAGGGTGAGGTTCAGGTTGCTTTTGATGCGTCGGATCGGACGAACAAAATTGAAATATCCATTGATTGTCAGGTCATCATTCACATTGATGGGGTGCAAATTGCGGCGGAATAAGGAGTCGATAGTGCCAGCATTGGTGATGCGGTCGCGAATATAAGTGGTGCTGATATCGGCAAAAAACATCGTGTTAGTAAAGGCGTCAAAGCGCATCAGGTGCAAGCCCAGATCGTGTACGTATTCAGGTTTAAGGTCTGGATTGCCGGTATAAATATTCAGCGGATCACTATTATCGATGGTGGGTTGCAGCTGTTCGATGGTGGGTTCCCGTAAGGAGGTTTCATATTCCACTGAAAAGTTGCGCCCTACCCGTGGTTCCACATTCAGGAATACAGCCGGTAAAATACGCGTAAATGTCCGGTTAATGGCGGTGTTTTCTTTGCCGGGCTGTTGGCCATCCAGCACAGATTGCTGAAGGGCTGCGCCAGCTGTTAAGTTGAATGTTTTGCGGTTGAGCATATAGTTCATGCTGCCGCGTTCGTACCGGTACCCGCGCTGGAAACGGGCGCTGAGTAACGGATTGAAAATTTCGCCCGGAGTGGGGGTTTGGTCATAAAACAGTTTGCCTGTCTTGTTGCCATAATCCTGGTGGGAGACTTGCCATTCTAAGTACTGCTTGTGCCCCAATGGATTGGTGAAAGAAATGGAAGCACCATAATTGGAGGCTGCATCGGTGTAGACCTGGCGCTGGTGAACGTTTTCCGCAAGTAGGTTGGGTGCCTGGAAATATCTATTTAATGCTGTTAAATTACCATCCCGGTCGTCATTTCCTTTTTGACCGGACACATCAGCAACCAAAGCCCGACCGCGTTTGCCAAAGCGGCGGCGATAGGTAAGGGTGGCGTTTCCGCGGTAATTAGTGCCATCATTTTGGTAGTTGCGGGAGCCATCGTTTTGTAAGGCATTTTCGGTATTGCGGGTTTCGCTGTTGGAAATGCTGTGGAAAAAGGCATCATTTAAAACAAGGTTGGATCGGAAAGTGATGTTCTGGGCCGAATCTATCGTGCTTTTGAGCGTCAGGTTCAGCCGGTGATTGCTGTTGCAGCTTAGGCGATCTTCCATTTCCGCCGAGCGGAATGCCTGGTCATTGAGCAGGTTTTGTCGGGAAGCCGTGCGTTCGAGGTCATTGGCTAAGCGATTATAAAAATAACTGGCATTGAGTTTGGTTTTTTTAGAAAAATCGCGGTTCAGGTTGAGACCACCTGACCAGGTTTCGGTGAATCCATTGTTGAGTCCCGGGCCTACCGGAAGCCCCATATTATTGTCGTCCAATGAAATACGTACCCGACCGCCGGAGCTGCCACCACTCATGAGGCTGGAAATGCCGCCCATAAAATTCAGGTAATCATCGAAAGAGAAGGCCTGCTGATTATTGTTATTGGCTGCTCCGATGGCTGAGACTTGGGTTTTTCCGCTGAATTTATTTAGGTTAAACTTGGCCTCATAGCGGTCGGAAGTGCCGTATCCGCCATGGGCATTACCAAAATATCCTTTTTTTGCGTCATCCTTGAGTTTTAGATTAATGGTTTTTTCCTCCCGCCCGTCTTCGATTCCGGTAAATTCGGCGCGGTCCGATCTTTTATCAAAAACCTGCACTTTATCAACGGCATCGGCGGGTAGGTTTTTAGTGGCAATTTTCGGGTCCTGTCCAAAAAACTCTTTGCCATCGACCAATACATTTTGTACCAGGTGGCCCTGTGCTCTGATAGAGCCGTCGCTTTGTATTTCCACGCCCGGTAATTTCTTTAGCAAATCCTCCACCACCGAACCAGGCTGTGTTTGGAATGCCCCGGCATTGTACTCCAGGGTGTCGTTCCGCATTCGAAGTGGCACCCGTTCGGCGGTAATATCCACAGCATGGAGCAGTGCATTTTGTGGCAGGAGAACCACTTTGCCGATATCGCATAATGACAGGTCTCCAGTATGCACAATTGTTTGATAATGCGTTTCAAAACCTGTGGAATTGATTTGCAGCAGGTATTCGCCCTGTTCCACTTTTTTGATTTTAAAATGGCCGTCGGGAGCAGATATTCCAAAAGAAGCAATAACCGAATCCCGACTTGCCATAAGGATTACAGTAGCACCGGAAAGCCCCGTTCCTGCAGCATCAGCGACTGTTCCTTCTATTATGGCGTATTTATTTTGCGCCAGGGCAGGAAAAGAAAGCAGGAAGATTGTAATAATGGTGATGAATGATTTCATAGTCTGAATGTTGTTGGTGAGTGGTTTTGAGGAGTTGGTTGTCAGTTAATTGCCTTTCCGGATAATCACTTTCATTCCACCTGGTCCGCCTTCGGCGTTCATTTCCTTCATTTTTTCATCGACAGTTTTTTTGTATTCGGCGCGGGTGCAGGCTTTGCCTTTATTGGGTATTTCAATGGACTTTTTCCCCGGGGGGGGTAATTCCACTTTGCTGGCAAGGTAAATACGGGCACCGTTGTCGATATCGAGTTCGAGGATGAGTCCGGGCAGATTGCTGAAGGCAGCAGGACCGGCATCTACAGGGATTTCGGCAGTGAACCAGGCGAATACTTTGCGGGTGGTATCCTGGAGGATGGCTTTTTGGCAATTGTATTGGAGTATTTTCTTTTGCTCGCCGGCGAGTTTCCATTTAAAATTTTCCACATCGTCTTTGATCAGGAAATCGCGGCCCATAAACTCACGACTTTCCACCACTTTATCGTTTTTAAGGTCGCGGTAGAGGTTGCTTTGGGGGCGTATCATTTTAATCTGGATTTGCCCTCCGTTGCCATCGTCATTGTGGAGATTGATATCGTCTTCTTCGCCTTCTGTCACATCGCGGTAAAGGCATTCAGCTGCATTGAAGAGCAGTATTTGGGCATGGGTTTGGCTGGGCGGGATCATTTTTTTCATTTCCTCCGGGGTATCATCGGGGAGTTGGATATTCATTTTAACCGTTTCATTGTAAATAACTTGTCCTTCATTGTTTTGTCCAAAGGCAAGAAAAGGGAGAAAAAGCAGTGCGAAAATTTTGTACATGGTGTTGAAAATAAATGCGTGAATAAATATTAACCGGATCCGGTGTTGGGGCAAAAGTAGGGTGCGGGTCAGAACAAGCCCGTTAATCAACCTTGATCTAAGGTTAATTAAGGTTGATGCCCATT
Source organism: Saprospiraceae bacterium (assembly GCA_044350415.1). GTDB lineage: Bacteria > Bacteroidota > Bacteroidia > Chitinophagales > Saprospiraceae > M3007. The sequence goes on from JBILHQ010000123.1 coordinate 4,409, forward strand.
GCAGGCCCTGTATAAAGCAACTACCTTTGGTGGGTGAAATCGACATTCAGACATCGCACGGCGAATATGATGATGCTGTTCAGCCTCTTCTTGCTGTCGGCATTCCTCCTTTGGTTTGTTCGCAGGGTATGGAACGACGAGGTAGCGGCACTCAACCGGGAGGGCAATCTGTTGCTGGTAAAAGCGGTTCGCCATATTGAAGGGGAGACCCTGGATCGTTTCCTGTACCAGCAAATCCATTTGCCTCCTGATGATACGGTACAATTTCACAAACGATTACCGCTACTCCTTCAACCTGATTCTTTAAAAATGACTGCTATCCTGAACGAAGACAAGACGGTGGTGAGAAGGGTCGTTTCCAGTTCGGATGGTGTGGTGTCAGATGATATCAACAGCGATATAAAGATAATAAGGAAAGGCGATCAAACGACTGGCGCATTGTCAGTGATGCTCTCATTCAGAAAGGAAAACAGGGCTGATTCGCTGTTGTCTTCTGCAATGGATACCGGATTAGTGGCTAAACGGCTGACCACTGTTTTTTCGGAAGTTATGGCGCAAGCGGTTTTGCCGGTAATGTATACTATCCAAAGGTCGCATTTTGATTCACTGCCGGGCGACCAGTCGGCGATTTCTTATTTCGATCTGGCCAGTAAGGATCGGTACGATATCGTGCTCAGTGGATATTCTGGTTATATATTGGGTCGTATCTGGCCGCAAATATTGTTTTCCGGCTTGTTGTTTAGCATGATTTCGCTGGCTTTTTTCCTGATCCGCCAGAACCTGAAACGGCAACAACAATTGACTGAAATTAAAAATGATTTTATCCGGAATATCACCCACGAATTAAAAACGCCAGTGGCGACCGTGCGTGTTGCGATAGAAGCGTTGCAGCATTTCGGAGCGATGGAGCATCCCGAACGGGCGCGGGAATACCTCGCTATTTCGGGTGCTGAACTCAACCGATTGTCGCTGTTGATTGATAAAGTACTGTGGGTGTCATTGTTTGAAGAAGGAGAAACAACGATTAATAAAGACGCCTTTGATTTTCAGGTGTTGGTAGAAGAGATCATCGCTTCGATGCAACTACAGTTTGACAAACACCAGGCAAAGGTGGATTTTCTGGTTTTGGAAGGTGTTTTTATTGTGAATGGCGATCGGCTGCATTTAGCGAGTGTAGTGTATAATTTGCTCGATAATGCCTTGAAATACAGTCCGGCATCTCCCGAAGTATCGGTTGAAATGCGGCGATTGGAGGAAAAATTTATTCTCCGAATTACCGACAAGGGCCAGGGGATTCCCGCTGTGTACCTCGATAAAATTTTCGAAAAATTCTTTCGGGTACCCAATGGTGATGTGCACAATATCAAAGGACATGGACTGGGGCTAAGTTATGCGGCGGGTGTGGTGCGGCAACATGCAGGCGATATTCGGGTGGAGAGTCGGGTAGGAGAAGGGACGTCTTTTGTGATTGAATTGCCAGTTTAGGGATTTATGATTAATTCGATTTACGATTTCAATAATTTGATGGGACGATTTATTCATTTAACGTGAGCCAGGTGATAATTACTTTGATAGTCAGCATATTGTGTCCTTCGGGATGTCGTATTTACACGGAGAACCACGGAGAAAATGGCACGGAGAAAAACGGAGGCGTAGAGGGGGCTTTGTATGGGAAAGTGTGATTGTTCAGGAAATGTTGAGATCGTAAAAGTCTACGCTACGGCTCCGTGTCTCTCCGTGCCATTTTCTCCGGGGTTTTCCGTGCAAAAAAATGCTCGAAGAGGAGACTGAATAGTAATTATCTCCGAGTTCACCTTAAAACAATAAAATGCCCCATCGAATTGTTAAATCGCAAAATATGCTTCAGGTTTTATACGTCGAAGACGAACCATTTTTAAGTAAAATAGTGAAAGAAAGTCTTGAAACACGGGGCTTTCGGGTGGAGCATGTGGATGATGGCGACCGGGTGATGGCGGTGTTTTCTCATTTTCAACCGGATATATGCGTTTTGGATGTGATGCTGCCCAACCGCGATGGTTTTTCGATCGGCAAGGAGATCCGGCAGCGGTTTCCGCAATTGCCCATTATTTTTCTGACGGCCAAAAACCAGACGGCCGATGTATTGGAAGGTTTTGAATCGGGCGGCAACGATTACCTTCGGAAGCCATTCAGTGTGGAAGAACTGATTGTCAGGATGCAAAACTTAGTTCGGCTGGCACAGGGTATTCCGGCTTTGCCTGTGCAACAGAATTTTTTGACGCTGGGGCGGTATCAGTTTCATCCGGTTCGGCAGGTATTGGTGTGGCAGGAGCAAGAGCGCAAATTATCGTACCGGGAAACCCAATTGCTGGCGTTTTTGGCCAATCAGCCCAATGTGGCGATTGCCCGCCGCGATGTGCTCCAGGAAATATGGGGCAATGATTCGGTGTATAATTCCAGGAACTTAGACGTGTATATTACCCGGTTGCGGGAGTATTTAAGGGCGGATTCCGGGGTGGAGATTCTAACTTTAAAGGGGGTGGGGTACCGGTTGATTTGCACCTAACTTTTCCCCTGCTGCAACAACATTGTATTTTCCCCAAAATAATCCTTGAATGCCATAGAGAAAATACCCGGATTGGAGAAACCTACCAATTGAGAAATGGTTTGCGGGTTAGCGGCTTTGATACCCAGCAGGTACCGCGCTTTTTCGAGGCGCATTTCGCGCATGATTTGTGCCGGTTCTTTGCCGGTGAGGGCGCGGAGTTTGCGGACGAACAGCGGATTGGACATCTGCATTTTACGGGCGATATCGTCGGCGAGATAGTCCGGATTAGAGAGGTTTTCTTCGATATGGGTGATGGTTTCTTCTAAAAAGCGGTCGGTAAGTGGCTGTCGTTCGCTGGTGAAATATAGTTGAAGGAAACGGGCAAAAGTCTCATGTCGTTCTTTTTGTCCATCAATAAGTTGTTTTACCGTAAAATTGAAATCTTCGCTTTGCATTGGGCGCGTAAACCAGGCATCAGCGCCAGCGCGCAAGGCATCCAGTCGGCCGTCGGAGCCGTGGTGGCGGCTGAGCAGGACTACCGGAATATGGTTAGTGCGGTCGGATAGTTTGATTTGGCGCACGATATCAATGCCTGCTTGTCCGTTGAGGTCAGTATCGCAAACGATCAGGTCGGGCATGATTTCATTGGCAATTTTGAGGGCCTCTGCTGGTGTGGCAGCGGTCTCTACATCAAAATTGCTGCTGATCAGGGAGCGAACATACAAGGCGATTTGCCGGTTGGATTCAATTACCAGGGCAATCTGCATTACGCGGTCGCCCATAGCAAAAGCCTGGAATCGCTGTGAGTCATAGGCCGAGGTGCCGGTTTCGCGGCTGGCCGTGATGGATGTTTCCAAATTCTCCTCCATAGAAGGCATGGGCAGTGGCTGTCCGGCAGTGCGGAGTTCCCATTCCATTTCGCGATTTTCCCATTTTTTACGCCAGCGGCTGCCTGCATTCAGGTTTACAATAATCAGTGCCAGCAGGATCAATCCGGTGATACCGGCCAGTGCATAAGCCCGGTCCCGGTCGATGGTGAATGTATTTTCCTTGACTTGCAGGGAAGTATTGAGTTCTTTTTGCAGCGAATCAATGCTTTGTTGGAAATGGCGTGTTTTATCCCGGACCTCATCGGAAGCCAAAGAATCCTGGGCGGTCTGGAGCAATTGTTTGGTGATATTGGCCCGTTCGGTATTATCCCAGCGTTCGTGTTCGCGGATAATTGCGCTGAGTAATGCCGCTTTCATCTTCAGGTTTTTATCGCGTTGGGCATCTTGTTCGGCCTCCCCCAGCAAAGCCTCTGCACTTTTCCGGTCTTTATTTTGAAAATAAATACCGGAAAGAAGATTGAGGGTTGCCGGCGGAATATTGATGAATTTTTGGCGTAAAAAAATGCGCAGTGCGCCAGCTTCTAATTGCGCATCTTCAAAATTCTTATCAGCCACCAGTTCCCGCAACAGTTTGGTTTTCGCCTGCAGCGAGTCTCTCCATACTCCTCCGCCTTGGGCATGCGCCGTCCATCCGCTGCAAACCAGCAGTATCGAAAAGAGATATTTTAATGTTTTTTCAGTCATTGAAGTAAAATATTAAGCTTTCCAACGCTATATCACAAATTTATACCCCACTCCGCGCATGGAGTGAAAGTATTGCGGATTTTTTGGATCTTTTTCAAAATATTTCCGAAACGCCAGGATAAAATTATCGATGGTGCGGGTGCTGGGGAACACATCGTATCCCCATACTGCCTGAAGAATTTGGTTGCGGCTGACCACTTCATTTTTTCGGTCAACGAGTAGTTTGAGCAGCATGGCTTCTTTTTTGGTCAGGGTAATAGATTCCCCTCTCCAGGTAATAGCTTCAAAATGTTCAAAATTCACCTTGTTACCACCAAATTCATACTGTTCCATCGCTTCTCCGCGTACCCGCTGACTCCGGCGCAGGAGGCTGCTGACGCGCAGCAACAACTCTTCGAGATTGAATGGCTTGGTGAGGTAATCATCGGCTCCTTTTTTGAGCCCCATGATCTTATCGGCTGCCTGGTCTTTGGCGGTGAGCATCAGAATAGGAACCTCCGCATTGGAAAGGCGAACTTGTTCGGCAATAGTGAAACCATCCATCTCCGGCAGCATCACATCCAGGATCAGCAAATCGAAATGTTGTCCGGAAATAAGGTCCAGTGCCTGACGGCCATTTCCAGAGGTGACCACTTCATATCCTTCTAATTGGAGGTTCAATCGCACCACATCGCGGATCGATTCTTCATCTTCTACTAATAATATTCGCATTGTCGTTAATTGTTGTGGGGGCAAATATCGTCGCGTTGAAGGACACTGACGAATATTTTTTTAAAAATATCCTTTGATCGGTACCTTTGTTCATTCATTCCAGTTTTTTAACCATCCTCACATGCTTACACGTACGATTTTTATCCTTTCCTCCTTTTTTTTACTCACCTGTTGTCACCGGGACATGAAAAAACAAGGGGGTCTGACGGCTGGAACGCCGAACCCATTATTTACGAAAAATTGTTCCAATTGTCATGGTGCCAATGCAGAAACATTTATCCAACGCGAATGGAAACATGGCAATTCCCGGCTCGAACTGATGCGCAGTATTCGTGAAGGATACCCCAATGAAGCAGCCCATGCGTTTGGGGCCACTTTAAAAGACAACCAGATACTGGAATTGGCGATGTATATCGTTACCACGATGGAACAGCAAAAAGCAGTAGCCATTGCCGCCGCTACACCCAAGGCCAACAAGTTTGTTACCAAGGACTTGACTTTCCACCTGGATACGATTGTAGCAGATCAGGAGGCACCCTGGGGGATGGCTTTTCTGCCCGGCGGCGATTTGGTGTTTACAGAACGGCCGGGAACACTTTGGCGGGTGGATGCCAAAAGGCATAAAACAGCCATTACAGGGGCACCCCAGGTGCTTGACGAAGGTCAGGGTGGATTGCTGGATATTGCGGTACATCCAAAATTTGCGGAGAACCACTTCATTTACCTGACTTATTCTAAATTCAGGGATTCGGCAGATGTAAGGCTGTCTACCACCGCTGTTTACCGGGCACGACTCGATAATGATCAATTGAAAGACGGGCACGATATTTTTGTGGCATTGCCCTACGCTACCACGCGCCACCACTATGGCAGCCGCATGGCATTTGACTGGGATGGATATTTATTTGTGACGGTGGGAGAGCGCGGAAATCAGGATGGTATGCCGCAATTTTTGGATAAAGGATGTGGTAAAGTGCACCGTATTTTCGACGATGGCCGTATCCCGCCGGATAATCCTTTTGTGAGCACTCCAGGTGCTGTCGGGTCCATTTGGTCCTATGGCCACCGGAATCCGCAAGGTCTTACGGTAAACCCTTTTTCTGGCGAAATTTGGGAAACTGAGCATGGCCCAAGAGGAGGCGACGAACTCAACTGGATTCAGAAAGGCAAAAACTATGGTTGGCCAGTAGTTTCCTACGGCACGCATTATGATGGCAGGTCTTTCACCGACAATACACAAAAAGCAGGTATTGAAAATCCATTGACGTATTGGGTGCCTTCCATTGCGCCTTCCGGTATGGCGTTTATCAACAGCGACCGGTACAAGGGCTGGAAAGGCGATCTGTTGGTGGGATCACTCCGTTTTAAGTACCTCACCAAGGTGCATCTTGACGGTAAGAAGGTCATTTCACAGGAACCGCTGCTGCAGGATCTTGGCCGGATGCGTTGTGTGGTGCTGGGGCCGGATGGGTATATTTATGTGGCCATAGAAGGACCTGGGTATGTTTTTAGATTAGTGCCAGAATAGAGAGGGCTGAAGAATATCGAATGTCGAACACCGAATGTCGAAGTAATGTAGCGTACACCCGCATTATTGATAAATATTAAGGAATGGTATTAAAAAGGCCCATTAATGGTGTAATCTACGCTACTTCGATATTGGGTGTTCGACATTCCTCTTAAAAGATGTGGTCAATCGTTGGCCTTTTTGGGTACGATCGATATGATACCTGTCACTTTTTTCACGGAAACTGGTCTGTTATTCTACGACTCGCCCATATAAGGAACTAACTGCCGTAATTTTATTGTTTTGCAGGCGTTACATGCTGTTGGAATTGTGGTGTGGGTAGGGGCGACCCTTGCGGTCGCCCGGGATACGCGGTCGTCCGCATTTCACGGATGGTTGGTACAGGGCGACCGCGAGGGTCGCCCCTACCCCTACCCACACCACGCCCACACCAAACCCAAATGCATACCGCCATCATAACAAAACTGATAATGTCCAATTTTTTTGCTACGATGATTCAACACCTGCGCCAGTTTGAAGAAGTGGTGTTGTATGCCTATTTGCCGCAGATCAGGGACTTTGATCTGCGCGAAGCCGATGCTTTATTAGCAAAGGAATATGCCATGGAAGCCCTGGAATATCCATCGGAGGTGCCTGCTTATGATGCAAAGGCGGCGATTTGGGCGGCAAAAGTGGTATTTAATGCTGCGCAACTCCTGTTGTACCGCGAACAAGCCGTAAAGGATATTTTGCCTCTTTTTGGGGCATATACTGGGCGGAAGACGCCCGGTGCCATTTTGTCGGCCGATTTGACGTTGCGTTTTTTGCCGGATATTCTCGAAAAAATTAAAGCAATAGATGAAGAAGACGTATTGAATAGCCTGCTGGAAAATGTGCTGCAAACCTGGCATTATTCTGGCATCCAGTATAATTTGGATCCAGCCGGTTTGTCATTGACAGGGATAACGGACAACCCTTGTATGTTTCAGATGTATATTAACCGCATCATCGCCTGTCAAAACCTGAGGCTGGCGCGGATTCCTGTTTTGCAGGAAGGCGTGAGAGCGGCAATGGGTAATTATGGAGCCACATTTTGGAAAACTTTTTACACTGAATTATATGAACCAAACAGATAAACTTCACCAGGTTTTGACGTATGTTAAAGCGGCTTTTGTTGGAAAAAATGAAATTATCGACCTGCTGGGTATCGGTTTAATTGCCCGGGAAAATACCTTCCTGCTGGGCCCGCCCGGAACAGCCAAAAGTGCGATCGTTCGCGAACTATCGGCCTGTATTGAAGGCGGCAAAAATTTCGAATACCTGCTTACCCGTTTTACGGAGCCGAATGAAATTTTCGGCCCCTTCGATATCCGTAAACTAAAAGAAGGTGAATTAGTTACCAATACGGAAGGCATGATGCCCGAAGCCTCGCTGGTATTCCTCGATGAAATTTTCAATGCTAACTCAGCCATTCTGAACAGTTTGCTGATGGCCCTGAATGAAAAGATATTCCGCAGGGGAAAGGAAACCAAAAAACTGCCTGCGCTGATGTTTGTCAGCGCAAGTAATGTGCTGCCCGAAGATGAAGCTTTGAACGCCCTGCTCGACCGGTTTCTGATGCGGGTCAAATGTGATTACGCCGATCCGGATTTGCTGGAAGCGGTGTTGCTCGCGGGCCGAAAATTGGAAAACAGTACGAAGTAAAGACCATTCCGTTCAAATCGGTATATGCTGCCAGGGACAACAAGTTGTTTCCTCAGGGGAGCCTGTTGCCCGAAAGAAATGAACCAGCCTTGTTGTGGACTCCCATTGATCGCGGCTTGACTGTGCGTTTTCCCTCCTTGAACCACCATTTTTTTGGATTGCAAGAACAACTGCCCATCCGCCTGATGGCTTCTGAGGCAAATTACCCTGCATTCGCGTTAATGGCTGGCATGGAGGATCTCCGCTTATACATTACCACGGCACCCAGGGTGCGGTTGCAACACTTGGGCTGGACAATACTGGATGAAAAAATGGCCTTGATTTTCGGTGCACCCTTAGTGCCTGTTCGAGGTGCTGTTTATTGGCAGAAAAAAGATTTTTTATTTCCCGCCGGGTATGATTTTGAATTGCCTTTTTTAGACAAAATGATTAATGAAAAGGTGAATCCCGATGGAAAAAACTGGGTGTTGTGGCATACCGACGGCACCTATACCACTATTGCCAAACAAGCAGTTATGCCTTTATCTGCTGGTTCATTCCGACTAACCACCCAAAACTAAACCATGAATTTCAATAACTATTTTCGGCCCACCAAAGGATATTTCTGGCAATGGGAGGAGGATGTCTCGGTAATTGCTGTCCCCGGAGGCAGCACTATTGCTTATTATCAACAGGCGATGGACATTTTGAAGGCCATTTCCTTCCAGGGGTTGCCGCAGCTTGGCCCGTTTTTACTGGCGATGGCGGCGCTTTCGCCGTCTAAGGGTATTGTTTTAAGTGAAATTAAGGTGAGCCTTTCTAAGGCATTAAAGGATGATTCTCTTCAAACTGATTGGGAATTATTGGAGCAGGTGTTTACATTTTTAGAAATCTTGTCCAATATTCCTGAAAAATATAAGCAGGGGACCTTCAAAACTCAATTGCTGCAAGTCCTTTTTGAGAACGTCCATAACCAGGTTGGGCGAAGCAATGCAAAATTGCTGCTTCACGGCATAGAGGGGCGGCCTTATGCTTATGCTGGAATGCATGGCGATCAGGTGGAGGTCGTGAATATCTTTCGTATTGACTTCAAAATCATGGAGTTATTGTACCAACAGTTCCCCAATGAGCATGCTGTTTTGCAAAAAATGGCTGGATTGCCGAAGATAGAAGAGATGCCGTTGGAGCCGGAACCGGAACTCCCCAAAACAACTTCGGATTTTGTGCAGGAGTTGATCGATAATCCCAAAACATTCCATGTGGGGGCTTTGGTCAAACGGATTTGGTCGGGCCTGAACATTCCTTTTCACAGCCAGTTGCCGAGTGATCAGCCATTGGGAGGTGTTGCAGATTTGACCAATAAAGGCGATTTTGACAAACTGCTGATCTCTGAATTTGCGAACGACGACCTGGTTTTTATGTCCCGGTTGGCGAACAATGAGGCATTATATATCCGCAGGGAGATACCACCGGCTAAAAATAATCGGAACCGAATAATACTGATAGATGTTTCCATCAAGAACTGGGGCACTCCCCGCACCATTGCTTATGCGATCATGGTGGCTATTGCCAAACATCCCAAATCTGATTTTTCCTGCGCGGCATTTGTCGTGGGATTCGATATCTATCCGGTGGGATTTGATACGATAGATGATATTTTGGAGGGACTTCAGATCCTGGAAGGCAGTATTGATCCGGTGCAGGGGCTTCTGCAATTTGTCAAGGCTTATGGGCAAAACGATCATATCGAAGTGGTCTTTATTACGACCGCCGAAACCATGCAACTTCCGGCCATGCAAAAGGTGATGTACGAGTATGCAGCGCTTTTCAATTACTGGATATATACAGGAATAGATGGTCAGGTGAGTTTGTATAAACGGCATCAAAACAGCAAAAAACACGTACAGGATTTTGTGCTGCCATTGGAAAGTCTTTGGCAAAAAACAAAACAGGAAACTGGTGGTTCGCCTAAAAAGGAGTCTGACCCTTCTGCTGCTTTGTGCCCTGTTTTATTCCGTTGTGCGTTGAAACCTTCGCAGATTATGGTGACGACTGATGGTGAAGTATATGCTATTGATTCCGAACGGCAGTTAATGCGGGCATCGGAAAAAACAGTATCCTTCAGCAGGGGTTGGGAAATGCTGTATGAGAATCTGCCTTCGCATATTAACAAATTCGCTATCGGGAAAATGGAAGATGGCTCATTGATGCTGTTGATGTTCAACTTACATAATCGCGAAATTATCTTGCTTAACTTGCAGACGGGCACTAAAAAAGTGTTGAAGTTTCCAGATTGGCGGGCCTCGAGGTTTCCGGATTTTATTTTTTCAGAAGAGCGGTTTTATTATTTTGGAAGTAATAAATATACGGTGATTGATCCCGTAGCGTGCACCATAGAAGTGGATAAAAATTACCTGGACAATGAGCATTTAGCCCTTTACCAGCGGTATGAAGAACTGATTACCAAGAGTCGGAAAATGGCAGTTTACTACCCGGGCGTTTTGAAAAATATCAATAAAGTGCTTATTAATCAAAATAATAACATCGTTTTTAATAGCCATGAACTGCATTTGAAGGTTGGAAAACAAATCTCGTTGGGCGCGAAAGGGGAACAGCTCCAGCACATTGTTGTGGCGGCACCCAACAGCAGTAAAACGGAATTCCTTTTTCCCGATGGTAGTGCCATTCAGATCAACCGGTCAGGAATGTTCCGTTTTAAAAGTATCAATGACGATATTCCTGTTTTTTTTATGCCCGCAGTAATTGATTATCCATTGGCTATCGGGATAGAAAAGGAGTTTGCCGGCAATGAATTTTTTCTTCCGGAGAAACTCCATATCAGGCTCAATAATGATGTCCTCAATAAATTCTGGCAAACCCTGACCGGTCGGTTTATTGAACAAATCCTTAATCACCATTACACCAACAACGTTGCCGGACATGGAACTGCGTATTAAACCATCTAATAAAAATACCTGGCCATTGGTGGGAATTCTCATCAGGGGTGGAACACCTGCACAGTGGCTTTTAGCGATGCAGGAAATGGGTATTTCGTTGCAGTCGGCGACGGTTTTTCCACTGCCGGGAACAACGGCCAACAGCGTTTGGGGTTGTTTGGTGGCAACCACTGTTGCGCTTGAAAAGACAAGAATTGGTAAAAATGAAGGCTGCCAACTCGTCCATGACCTGCTCTATATCCCCGAATTGTCTGCAGTATTTCCTGCGCTTACCCGTGCAGAACCGGACCAGTTATTCTTGTCCCAAAAGCACATTTTTCATCCCGATTTTGGATGGGTGGAACTCAGTGAACCTGTTGATTGGGCGGAGATGATTCGTTTGCCAGAAGTAAAAGAAATGTCAGTCCGGGTACCAGAACTGCCAGTATTTATCCCGGAGAAAATTCTGACTTTTCAAATAACACCTGTCTCGCCGGAGGAGGTTCTGGAAAGTATGGACAAGGAAATGACTGAGCAGCGAAAATCGCTCCGTGAAACATCGCTGAATATGCTGGAAAAAGCCAGGCTGTCATTTTATAAATTGTTGTTCTCATCGGGAAAAGGGGAGGGGACGGTCCAGAAAAATATAGCCGGATTGTTGGGCAAGTTTCCGTCAGTTACTCCTGAGTTAGTCCAAAAGTGGCAGCAGGATTTTGAAGATCTGGAAAAGCGAAACCAGAAAAATGTCGACCGCCTGCTGGATATGTTTAAAAATAATCCGGACGAAGCATTGAAATATGCGATTCCATTAGATCAGGGTGGTGCTTCCCGCGGGCCATCGTCTGGCGGAGTGGAATTAGACTGGGCAAAACGATGGTTGAATTTTGACCTGTTTGGCAATTCCAATACCGGGGGAACCACGGGAGGGGGCGCTGCCGTGGTCGCTGACGATGATTATCAGCGACTGCAGGCTCAATACCATCAATCGGCCAAGGAACTGATGGACAAGGAGGAGTATTACAAAGCGGCATTTATTTACCTGAAATTGCTGAAAAGCTATGGTATTGCTGCTGCTGTCTTGGAAAAAGGGAAATATTACAAGGAAGCCGCAGCCATTTATCTGAAACATGAGCAGAACAAACCCAAGGCCGCGGAATGCTACGAAAAAGGTTTTATGTACAAGGAGGCTATCGACATTTATAAGGAACTGGAAGACCATGAGAAAGTAGGCGACCTGTATGTTTTGACCAATAAAAGGAAAGAAGCCAATCGCTACTACGAAAAAGTGGTCGATAAATACCGGGTCGGGAAGCAGTATGTAAAAGCGGCATTGATTTATAAAAACAAAATCGGCGATGCCAGTCTTGGTCAGTCCATGCTGCTTGAAGGCTGGAAATCCAATGCCGATGCCTATAATTGCCTGAATAATTACTTCTCCAACATTCCGGAAGAAAAGGATTTAAAAACGGCGATTGAAACAGTGTATGCCGGACAGGTGAATGCAGCCAACAGGGCTACTTTTTTGCTGATTCTTCAACAAGTGTTCGATAAAAACGATGGATTGACGGCACCGATCAGGGCCATTGCGCACGAAATTATCGTCGAAGAGATTCCAACGAATTTCGCGATAGTCTCGGACCTGAAGCATTTTCAGCCCAAAGATAAAATGGTGGGAAAGGATGCTTTGCGGTTTCGGTTTGGGAAGAAGTAGGTTAACTGGGTTTCGGGGTTACTGGTTTCGGGGTTTCGGGGTTACTGGTTTCGGCAATAACCAGGTGCACATTGCCGGATAAAAAGCCTCGTCGTCCAACGAGTGTACTTTGGATAAATCGCTGTTGAACCGCCACTTTTGCTAAACCCGTGTTAGCGGCTGCTCTTCTTTTGATGGTCATAGCACGAATTTAGTAAATGTCTTGCCATTAAAAGTATATAAGCCATCTCCTTCTGTGCCCACCCAAAGTTTACCTTGTTTGTCGGTATATACAGTCCAAATATTGTCTATAGATAAGCCGTCTTTTGTTGTATAATTGGTAATAGCGTTATCACTAATACACCAAACGCCATTGTCTATTGTTGCCACCCAAAGATTTCCTTGATGGTCTTCTGTGATTTTCCAAACCCTTGACATTAGTCCCGGTTTGCCAATCGGATATTTTTCGAAATCAGGGTTGTGTAAGTTTTTTTCTCTTGAAAAATTAACAAAGTTTTCTCCATCATATCGAAATAACCCATCTCCATTATTACCCATCCAAAGTATGCCGTTCCTATCCTCATAAATGTCCCTGGTGGCGGAACCTAGTTCCTTATTGTCAAACCAGGTATATTTTTCACCATCGTATTTGCAAATTCCTGCTGTGCATGTGCCCAACCAAACATTGCCGCTTTTGTCCAGGCAGGTAGTAAAAATGTCGTAATGATGCCGTTTGTTTTCTTCATTTTTGATAGGCGAAGTATGTGGAAGTTGAATTTTAGATAATATTTTTCCATCGAAAAAATAGTCAAATATCAAATCACCTTTCTTAAAATCATATTTTATAAAACAAGTATCAGGTTGAATTATTTTAAAAGCATAGCCGTCAAAAGAACAAATGGCATCAACATCTTTGGGTCGGACATTTGTCTTGAACCAAATATTTCCGTCCTTCCCTTCCTTTACCATCCAAACGTAATTACTACTAAGACCATTTTTTTCTGTAAAGTTAATAATTGATTGGCCATCATATTTATAAACGCCATTTCCATTAGATGCCAACCAAAGATTGTTTTTGGAGTCTTGAATGATTCCCCGAATTTCTCCGTTAACTTGATTAACCGTGTCACCAACCAGCCAACTTGAAGTCGTTTCAATTTCTTTAGTCGCTGATTTTTGTCCTTGTCCACTGCAGGATGAGGAAATTATTAAAGCACCGAAGATGATTAGTGTATTAATGGTCATATTTGCCGTCTTTGTAGATAGTAATCCGGGTTGGTTTTTGTCCGTTGCTGTGCAAATAATTTTCAAACGCTATTTTGTCCAATTCATATTTGTTGGTTGAATTGTTATAGGTGAAATTGATAAAATAATCATATTGATGTTCAGCACCGTTTGTAAAAACTACAAACATAAACGCTGCTTCTTCTTTGTCAACCCAGCCCATCATATTTGTAATTGCTCGGCTTCCCTCCGCCCCGCTGACTGCGTTGTAAAGCCTCGCCGATGCGCTGCATCGCCTGCGTTTTACGCCTTGTCAACGGAACTGATGAAAACCGATCATTTTACAATACCACTTCGCGGTGACTATACAAAAAATGCACCTGATAAAAACTTGCATATTTCTTTCCAATTAATTTTATTCATTTTTTGTTTCAATTTTATTATGTCTGAATTTAATTGATTGGTTGCTCTTTTTGGCCTTCAGTGCTGCGGATTTGTTAGAGGTTATTTAATCCTTTGAAAAAAGACT
>JBILHQ010000297.1:0-5882 GCA_044350415.1 Saprospiraceae bacterium
AAAACCATTGATATTATTTGCCCGGCATGTAACGCTGTGTCAAAATGGAAAGTACCCATCACGCCTGTCATTTTTGGCTGCTGCAATTGTCACCGCAATTTCGAGACAGATGCCCGGGGTCATTTTAGGGAACAACCTGCTTTTACTAAACGCATCAGCGAAGTGGTGCCGGATTGGTTTATTCCGGGAGCCCGGGTGGATATTGATCAGCGGCAATATACCGTTATCGCGCTCTATTGTAACGGCGTCAACTGGCAGGAATGGGACAGCGAAGCAGGTTGGGAGTCGGGATACGGGGAGTATCTGGAATGGTTCCTGGTATCTTCCGACGGAAAAGAACTTTGGCTGGAGGAAAGCGACCAAAGTAATTATCTTGATATTAATGAGCATACCAACCTTGCCAAAGAACATATCAATGCGGTGAACAACACCGTTGACCGACCTGAACAAATCAAAGAGGTGGGCCGATATGGCCTGGTGGCATTCAGGGGGATTGACGATGAACCACTTGACAGGGGGACCTGGAATTACAAAGTCATTCAAAGTGCTACAGGAGATGTGAGTATGGAGTGGCAGGACCAAACGCCGGCAGATCAATGGCGCGCATTTGCTACTAAAAAAAGTATTCGCAAGATCGAACTGGAAAGAGGGCGGGTACGGGATTCAGAAGAACTAGCGGCGTTAAAAGAGCAGACCAAACACGTGGAGTTTTACCGTGATATTTTTGGATATGCAGCATTAGTGGTGTTGGTATTAATGGCATGGTCGTGGTTGGCCAACCAAAATGAATACCTTTTTCGGGAAGCATGGATATTTTCAACCCAACAAACACCAACGTCCAATAGCAGCGCAACCCGTGAGCTTGGAACGGCTGTGTTAAAATCGGGAGTGCCGTACCGGTTTGAAACCAGTTGTGTTTTTGACGTAAGTAATGCCGAAGCTGATTTCGATATTATGGTACTTCAAATGCCGGAAGGACGTCCTGTCAATGCCGTTGCTGCTTCCTTTTTTAGCGAAACAGGCCGGGATGATGAAGGTGCCTGGACAGAAGCAACTTTATCTGATTATTTTCAGTTCACAGTAGACAATGACGGCGAATACCTGATCGAAGCGCGGCTTGCTCCTGTTAATAATTCAGGCATGGCAAAAAGCGGTACACTTACGGTTGCTATTGCACCTGTCGTCCTTTCTCGCTATTTCATCATATTTTTCCTGGCAATGGTGCTTTCCTGGTTGATTTTGCAATGGCAATGGGAGAATATCGCTATCAAAAGCAAGTCGAATGTATCCGGATGGTTGCTTCGTTTGTTTGGAAAATAACATCAACAAAATCATGCAATCATATACAAAAATATTAACAACAGGAGGATTGGCCACAATGGTACTTGTCCTGTGGCTGGCATCGGTAAAGGGCTGGGGATTGTCTAACCTCTCCGATCCGCAAACCTTGCAGGACCGGGCCATTAATAACTGTCCGGAATACCAGAAAGACCGGTTTGGCAATTGTCCACAGAATACCCACCGCCGCAGATTAGGTGGGCGAAATTTTTACGGAGGTGGCGGAAAATGAGCCGGCAACAAACCATTATTTTATTGGCATCGCTGCTGGTACTGAGTTCCTGCGCGATTTTGTACGAGTTATTGATCAGTACTATTTCTTCTTATTTGTTGGGAAGCAGTGTGTTGCATTTTTCTATTACCATAGGATTATTCTTGAGCTTTTTAGGCGTCGGAGCCTTTTTGTCGCGGTTTGTTGAGCGCAATTTATTGTCCCGATTTATAGCCATTGAACTGGCGTTGGGTTTATTTGGCGGCTGTTCGGCGATGATTCTCTACTTCGGTAATGTGTGGTTTCCCAACTACTATGTATTACTCCTGCTTTGCGTTTCAGTCATTGGTATTCTGGCTGGTATGGAAATTCCATTGGTCACGCGCCTGTTGGAAAAAGCTGGTGGGTTGCGGGAAGTGATATCGAGAGTGCTCACCTTCGACTATCTGGGGTCATTGGTGGCATCCTTACTTTTTCCATTATTATTGCTCCCCATGATGGGCAATATGCGCACTGCTTTTTTTACCGGGTTGATCAACTGGAGCGTGGGTCTTTTTAACCTGCAGGTATTTAGGAATCAAATTCCTGATAAAAGGCGATTAGTATTGCTTGCAACCATTACTGGCTTAGTACTTATCACTGGTTTTATATATTCTTTCCGGTTGATTGCTTTTGCGGATGCCCTAAATTACCAGGACAAAGTCATTTTTACCACACAAACACCTTATCAACATATTGTGGTGACCAGGTGGAATAATGATACCCGGTTGTTTATCAATGGCAACCTGCAGTTCAGTAGTGTGGATGAATACCGTTACCACGAACCACTGGTACATATACCGATGCTGCTGTCGGGTCGTTGCGATTCGGTGCTGGTATTGGGTGGAGGTGATGGGTTGGCGATCAGGGAGATATTAAAATACAGTGCCGTTCAGGGGATTGACCTGATAGATCTGGATGCGGAAATGGTGGCAATTTGCAGGGAACAGCCCATTTTCAGGACCTTAAACAAAGAAAGTTTGCGTAATCCTAAAGTGCATTTTATCAACGATGATGCCTTTAACTACGTCAAAAATTGCTCCCGGCGATATAATGTGATTATTGTGGACCTGCCTGATCCTTCGGACTCCGCAATTGGAAAACTATACACGGTTTCTTTTTATCAGATGTTGCGGCAGATCATAGCGGCAGATGGCGTGGTGGTAACACAAAGCACTTCTCCTTTTCTGGCCCGAAAACCATTTTGGTGCATCAACAGTACCCTGGAGGCCGCTTTTCCACAGGTAATCCCTTACCAGGCTTATGTACCGTCTTTTGGGCTCTGGGGATTCAATATGGCCTGTTCGCGAAAAATAGCGGATGGTATTCCCAATGCGGCGATGTTGGAAAAATTAGGAAAAATGCCTGGTTTGCGATTTCTGAATACCGAAAATATTGCAGGGTGCTTCATTTTTGACTTAGACACCCAACGAATCCCGCAGCCTGTAAATACCCTTGAAAAAATGGAATTGGTCGATTTGTACGGTTCGAGTTACTGGGAATTTCACTAGGCTCAGTGTGGCGGTGGGAGGCCATCCAACAATTGAGACCTTATTCCTTCTCATTTTCCGCTTTCTTTGGCGGGAAAGCGATGGAAAAGATGGATGTTTTTTTACCCCGGCTGTCAAGACCATAGGACAGGCCTTTTTCGATCCAAAGTGTTTTCATAAACCCCTGCCGGAGATTTTCTTCATGCTGTAAATCAATACAAATAATTTTACCATTATACAGCGCTTTGAGGTCGGGCGTAAGGGTATGTCCAAGCACCATGCGTTTGGCATTGTACCGGCCTAAAGCAAAATTCACATCGCTGAGTTCTGCTTTATTTTTAGCCAAATCGCGGTACCAGAATATGCCATAAGTGCTGTTAAAAATCAATGCAGCATCAGGATCGATGATATTTTTTTCCGGTTTGCCGTACCAGCGACTGGCAATACGGTTGATATCGGCGAGGCTCATGCGGGAAGTTGCCAATTGGGGACTGATACCGCCGTGACAAAAAATAAAATCACCGATTTTTTCCACGGCGTTTTTAGCGCGCAGCCACCTGCCGAGTTCGGTATCTGGCGCATACCATTTTTCGTATTCTTCGTTGATCAATTCTGCGTTTTCAAAATACTTATTGCGGACATACCGAATGTCGCCCGACATATTCATCACTTCGTGATTACCGAGAATAAAATGTACCATTCCACCGGCAGCGCGCGCTTCCATTTCCAGTTTATAAGCCAGCCAAAGACATTCAGTAACATTCATACCCCGGTCAAAATAGTCCCCCAGTAAAACCAGATGTCCATTTCCAAAAGTCCAGTTGAACTGCTCATCCATTACTTTCGTTCCGAGCAACATTGTTTTAAATCCAAGGAAATTACCTTCGATATCCGACAATACCAATATTTTTTCAGGCAGTACAACATATTCGGTGGGGTAGGAATACGTTGAATCGGCAAGTCCAAAAGAAAAAGCATCACCTGTTTCAGGAACCAGACAAGTCAATAAAACATCACTTTTTTGACGATATACCGATTTTCTCGCGACGGCTAAACTGTCCTCCATGACTACCGATTTGACAACAACCTTATTCCCACGGTAAAACACATGTGGCCCATCAGTACTGGCTTTGCTGTAGTCACTTATTACCGCCATATCGGAAGGGATATGGTGAGCAGTGCAGGCAAGCCCCATTAAGGTGCCTGTGATAAGCAAGAATATATTTTTATAAACCAGCATAATTTTATCCGGGTACTTACCCTTTCAACCTGTTGTTGTCATCGGGAAAAACCGCGATCGGCTTGAACGTCTTTGCTTCTTCCGGACTCATATATGCATACGAAATAATGATCACTACATCACCCACCTGCACTAACCTTGCCGCTGCACCATTGAGGCAAATTACCCCACTATCGCGTTCACCGCGGATAACATAGGTCTCGAGGCGGGCACCGTTATTATTATTCACAATTTGGACTTTTTCGCCCTCCAGAATATTAGCTGCTTCCAGCAACGCTTCGTCAATGGTGATACTCCCGATATAGTTAAGATCGGCCTGTGTGACTTTGACCCGGTGAATTTTACTTTTAAATACTTGAAGTAGCATATTTATATTTATTGATGCTGATTAACTAGTGGCCTGTCAAGTCTTAATTATAAAGTTAGAGCAGACCATTTTTTTTTGTCTGATCAGGCTTGGGGAGGACGAAATACGGGACATTTTAACCAACGGAATCGGACAGAAAAAGAAGCGATCCGACCCTTCAACTAAGATTTGACAGACCAACAGGAACGGGTGAATAAAAACCGATCACTGTACCGTTCAGAAGAATTTTTGGCCATTTTTGGCCATTTTTCGCAGTAAAAAACAGCAGCGGTATCGATCTTCGAGGTATTCAACGTACAGTGTATCCAATAAATGGACCACTTCTTCAATACCGATTTCATCGGCCCAGGAGAGCAGTCCTTTGGGATAATTGACACCCTGTGTCATGGCTTTTTCAATATCATCGCGATTGGCCACCCGTAGATAGAGCGTTTCTGCTGCCTCATTGATAAGCATTACGAGTACCCGTTTCAGGATATAATCGCACAAAGCAGCATCGCGGTTGGGCTCGGGAAGTGGTGCAGCACCTTCCCTGTAATCATAAAATCCTCTTCCCGTTTTACGGCCCCAGTAATGTGCATCTTTGAGTCGTTTCTGGGTAAAAGAAGGCTTATAACGGGGATCAAAATAAAATGCCTCAAAAACAGTTTTTGTTACCGTATAGTTGATATCATTTCCAATAAAATCCATCAATTCGAACGGCCCCATTTTAAACCCACCAAGATCGCGCATGGCGTAATCAATGGTTACTTCATCGGCTATTCCTTCTTCGAGAATCCGAAGTGATTCACCATAATATGGCCGTGCCACCCGATTAACGATAAAACCTGGTGTATCTTTGGCAATAACTGTGGTTTTACCCCAACTATTCACCAGTTTTTGCGCAGCTTCCACTACTTCCGGTGCTGTTTGTAATGCCGGAATAATTTCCACCAGCCGCATTACCGGAGCAGGATTAAAAAAGTGAACCCCAATGATCCGTTCCGGGCGCTTCATTTGCGCGCCCATGGCCGAGATGGACAATGAACTGGTGTTACTGGCCAAAATAGCCGTTTCATCCACCACCGCTTCCATGCTTTTAAACGCAATCTGCTTGTTGTCTATTTCTTCCAAAATGGCTTCAATGACCATGCTGCAATCTCTGAAATCGCTCATGTGATCTGTATAACGAATCCGGCTGTTCAATGCATAAGCATC
>JBILHQ010000124.1:0-18779 GCA_044350415.1 Saprospiraceae bacterium
TGACCGACGCACTGCCCGTGAGCCTCATCGGTATGAACGCCAGCCTTATGCAGCAATATATCGAGTTCGTGGCCGACCGCCTGCTCAATTCCCTCGGACAGGAAAAAGTCTACGGGGCCGTCAATCCATTCTCGTTCATGGATATGATTTCAATTCAGGGCAAAACCAACTTCTTTGAAAAAAGGGTGGGTGATTACCAGAAAGCAGGGGTGATGAGTAACAGGGAGGACCAGGTGTTTTCGATGGATGCGGAGTTTTAAAATTTGAAATATTGTTTTATATACTACTACACATTATTATTTTAATATATGTATAGGTTTTAAAATGAGAAAGAGGCCATTCGTCATGATTATTTCTTTAACCGGTACCTTCCAAAATCTTATTTCATTTTTGGTATTGATTTGCACGATGGTAAAAAATATGAACTCGGAATAACTATTCATCATTACGGATATGATGACAGTACCATCGCAATTGGCGTATTTTTAGAATACAAAGGTGCTGCATTTGAAGATAAAGGGGACAATACCGTGCCATTGGATATACGGCCACATATTATCTCCATAAAAGACGAAGTAAAAACGAAAGAAAAAAATATTCACTTACATCTTGAAAATATTTTAACTATCACTATTGCTCAGATTGCAAGTGAAATATAAATAACAAATCTATGCTCACCACCCATCAACAACAACAAATCATCAATATCCTCCGGCCATACCAGCCGGTAAGAATTGGTATTTTCGGCTCGCGGGCGCGGGGCGATCATCGGCCGGACAGCGACCTGGATGTGTTGATCCAACTGCGGGAGCATATAGGACTGTTGAAACTGGTGCAAATCCAATAGGAAATGTCGGATATTTTGGGTTTGCAAGTGGATTTGGTCACCGAAGGCGCGGTAAAAAATGTGTTGCTGAAAGAATATATCCAAAAGGACCTTATCCCAATTCTTGAATCATGAAATTATTTCACAACTAAAAAAACAATAACAAGTAACTGATCGAATAAAAGAGTTGTTGCACAAAAGATTTGGAATCATCCTTTTTTCAGCATAAATCCTGTTGAAAAATAGATGACGACAAACGTTCAGGTTCGCAGGCGCGGGTTCCCCCTTTGAAGGGGGGCAGGGGGGATGACTCGCCCCGTAATTTCAAGTAAAGCATTCATTAACAATACTTTATTTGACGATTCATCCCCCTAACCCCCTTCAAAGGGGGAACTCGTAATTGCGAACCTGGACGAATGATGCTTAAAAATGCTGATACCAACCCTTTAAACACACTTCATTCATCAGTAACTTAAAACCATATACCATTAATTAACAAACTATGCACGTAATCAAACGTTCCGGGCGCCACGAAGATGTATCCTTCGATAAAATTACGGCGCGACTACGAAAACTCAGCTACGGACTTGATCCGCAATTCGTGAGCATTATCGAAGTGTCTAAAAAGGTTATCATGGGCCTGTACGACGGGGTGACCACCGTCGAACTCGATAATCTCGCAGCTGAAACAGCGGCCTCCATGGCCACCATTCACCCCGATTATGCCCTACTCGCAGCGCGGATCGCTGTGAGTAACCTTCACAAAGAAACACATAAGTCGTTCTCCAAAGTGATCGACGAGCTGCACAAATATGTCGACCCGAAAACCGGCGAACGCGCCGGTTTGATCAGCGACCATATTCATAAAATTATTCTCAAAAATAAGGACCGCCTCGACAGCGCCCTGATATTCGACCGCGATTTTGAATTCGATTATTTTGGCTTCAAAACGCTCGAACGCTCGTACCTCATGCGCATGAACGGTAAACCAGTGGAACGTCCGCAACACCTGTTCATGCGGGTGTCGGTGGGCATCCACGGCGAAGACATTGATGCAGCAGTAGAAACCTACAACCTCATGAGCGAGCGGTGGTTTATCCACGCCACGCCCACGTTGTTCAATGCCGGTTCGCCCAAGCCGCAGTTGTCGTCCTGCTTCCTGTTGTCGATGGTCGACGATAGTATTGCCGGTATTTTTGAAACCCTCCAGCGCTGCGCTCTTATTTCGCAAAGCGCCGGTGGTATCGGTTTGAGTATTTCCAATATCCGCGCGACGGGTTCTTACATCAAAGGCACCGGCGGTACTTCCAACGGTATCGTGCCGATGCTGCGCGTATTCAACGATGCAGCCCGTTATGTGGACCAGGGCGGCGGCAAACGCAAAGGTGCTTTCGCGGTGTATATCGAACCGTGGCATGCCGATATTTATGAATTCCTCGACCTGAAAAAGAACCACGGTAAAGAAGAAATGCGCGCCCGCGACCTCTTTTATGCCCTCTGGATTCCCGATCTGTTCATGGAACGCGTGCGCGACAACAAAGACTGGTCCTTGTTCGATCCGAACGAAGCACCGGGTCTTTTTGACGTTTATGGCGGTAAATTTGAAGAAATGTACCACAAATACGAACAGGAAGGCCGTGTCCGAAAAGTGGTAAAGGCCCGTGATCTGTGGAATAACGTATTAGAAAGCCAGACCGAAACTGGTACGCCTTATATATTGTACAAAGACCACGCGAATAAAAAAAGTAACCAGCAGAACCTGGGAACGATCCGTTCGTCGAACCTGTGTACCGAAATCATCGAATATACTTCGAAAGATGAAGTGGCAGTTTGTAATCTCGCTTCGGTGGCATTGCCGAAATTTGTCAAAGACAAAACCTTCGACCACCAACGCCTGTATGATATCGTGCGTGTGATGACCCGCAACCTGAATAAGGTAATCGACATCAATTATTATCCGATTGTGGAAGCGCGCAATTCCAATATGCGCCACCGCCCGATCGGTTTGGGCGTACAGGGATTGGCCGATGTATTTATCCTGATGGGTATGGCTTTCGACAGCGATGCGGCTAAAGTCGTTAACTCGGAAATATTCGAAACGATCTACTTCGCATCCATGACTGAAAGTTGTGCTCTGGCTGAAAAACTGGGCGCTTATGAAAGTTTCGCCGGTTCGCCGATCAGCAAAGGGGTATTCCAGTTTGATATGTGGAACGTTACGCCATCCGCACGTTGGGACTGGGCATCGCTCCGCGCCAAAGTACAAAAGGACGGTGTGCGCAATTCGCTCCTCGTAGCGCCAATGCCGACGGCCAGCACCAGCCAAATTCTGGGTAACAACGAATGCTTTGAGCCATATACCTCCAATTTGTACACCCGCCGTACCCTGGCAGGGGAGCACATTGTGGTGAACAAACACCTGATGCGTGACCTCGTACGCCTCGGAATGTGGAATGACGAAATGCGGGAAGCCATCATGGCTGCCAATGGTTCCGTTCAGGGTATCGAAGATATTCCGCAGGAAGTGCGCAATATTTACAAAACCGCCTATGAGCTCAGCCAGAAAGTGATACTCGATATGGCTGCTGATCGCGGCGCCTTTATCTGCCAGAGTCAGAGCCTCAATCTGTTCATGGAAGCGCCAACTTTCTCCAAACTTTCCTCCATGCACTTCTACGCCTGGCAGAAAGGTTTGAAAACAGGTATGTATTACCTCCGTTCCAAAGCAGCGACTGACCCGATCAAATTTACCCTCAGCCAAAAGCACCAGTCGAAATTCGCCTCCGCGAACCTCAATGTAGCGCCCGACGCAACCGTAAAGGTAAAAGAAGAGGTGGTGCAGCCATCTATTCATACCATGACGCAAACCATGCCGCAGGAGCCCATCACCATGTCTGTCCCCGAACCCGTTGCGGGAAAGGTATGCAGCATGGATGATCCGACCTGTGAAGCATGTTCTGCTTAGTGGTGAGTGGTTAGTGTTTAGTGGTGAGTGGTTAGTGATGAGTGGGCAACTAACCGCTCACCACTAACCACTCACCACTAAACACTCACCACTAAAAAAAGTAATCCGTCTTCGACAGGTATGACTAAACCACGTAAGGCAATATTGAAGTGAGATAGCGTCCGGATAATGTGTAAAGCACCGCAGTAGAACACTTTGTTCCCTTCCCTTTGCTTTTCCCTTTTACGAGGGCCGTCCGACGAAATGTTGTGACGCCACTGCGCCTGACTTTACCCACGGACATTTATCCATTCAAAACAATAAGGCGCATCCGGATGAGGATGCGCCTTTGTTGTTACAATAGAGCACATGAAAAATGTCACACAGACCGCATATACATAACATAACGTACGTTTAATAAGTCGACATTAAGCCTATGTGATCTACGTGAAAACTAATTATCTGGCCTCTGTGGTAAAAAACAACACATCTTTTACTAAACCCACCCTCAATATGAAAAATTTCTGGATTTCCGCATTCACCTTATGTTGTTGGTCTGCCGCATTGGGCCAAGCCAACGGCAACTTCAAACAAAGGGCCGCTTCACCGGCACCGGCGTACAATGAAGCCAGTTATAATAATGCCAATCGTATCCAGCAACAAGCGCAAGCAGCATACGGTGCCACGATTGCAGGCGATAATATGGTGGAATACAATATTCGCGTATTAGTCAACCTGCGGGCTGACGCTTACACCGCGATATTCAACGTCGTACAACTCGGCAAAACCGCAGAAGAATGCAACACCTCCCTCAATAATCGCATCAACCCTTTCATCGCCGATATAAAAGGTGCGGGCATCAAAACCGAGGATATTTTCGTGGATATGGTCAATTTTTTGCCCAAATACGAATACGATATGTCCAAAAAACTGTTTTCTAAAAAAACATACACAGAGATACCTATCGGTTTTGAATTGCAAAAAAACGTACATGTCCGGTTCACAGATCCAACAGTCCTCGACCGCATTGTAGAAGCCGCCGCCCGTTACGAAATTTACGATATCGTAAAAGTCGATTACTTCGTCAAAGATGTAAAGCAGGTCAATAACCAACTGCGCGCTGCGGCCCTGGAGCACTACCGGGAAATTCGCGCCGCTTATAAGGATATCCTGAACCTGGATTCAGCCTATATCGTTACCGGTGAAAATGTCCGGGTAAGTTACCCAGGCGACCGGTACCAATCCTACCAGGCATTCAGTTCACAGGTATTGGACCCATCGCAGCGCGCCGATTCCAAAGTGGAACGGGTGGATAAACCCATTTCTCAATTCTACAACGCCATCCCGGCCAATGAATACGATATCGTAATCAACCCGGAAATTCTGGAACCCTGCGTCCAGTTTTCGTACCATCTCGTGGTGCGTTGTACGCTGAAAGAACGGATACCGGCTACCAAAACAAAAAAAGAAAAGGAGTTTTTGTTGGTGACGCCGAATGGGGAAGTGAAGACGTTGAAAATTGAGTAGAGGAATTTACTGAATAACGTGAACTTGGAGATAATATATTTGATATTCAATGTATTAGATGAATGAAAATAACTATCTTCTACATTTTCCGTAGAGGAATATCGAACACCGAATATCGAACACCGAATATCGAAGTAGCGTAGAGTAAACCCATTATTGATTAAACCCAGGCAAAAACCTGAAATAGTCCCCTTTTAGGTCCACTCTACGCTACTTCGGCGTTCGGTGTTCGATATTCGGTGTTCGATATTCGGTGTTGGATATTCCTCTACGGAAAAAAGTACACACATTTGTTCAATAACTTGTAATTATCTCCGAGCTCACGTTGAATAAAGGATTGGGGGTTATCCACCAACAACAAAGGCGCATCCTTCATCCGTATGCGCCTTTATTATTGGGGGATATAAAAAAATATTCATATGGATATTTTCAATATTTTTGCAGCAGACTATTTAATATTTTAACCTCCAATACTAATATGATCAATGAAGAAATTTATGATATAACCTCAGGTTCTCATTCTGTTGCGGAGCGTTTAGGTTATATCTACGGCGAAATTAAGAAACGGCACAAATACAAATTCCTGTTTGATCCCCTGCGCTCATTGTTGATAAGTGATTTTATTAACCAATATTTAGATGGGCATGACCCATTCCCACAGAATATCGAAATTGATCTTTCAAATGCATGCAACCATGACTGCCCCTTTTGTATATATTCAAGTTTGCACAAGAAGGGGCACAATGAGATTTTAAAGAAGGGTGTTGTTGAAAGCGTTCTGGCAGAGTTTAAAAATATTGGTGGAAAATCACTGTTGTTTATTGGAGGTGGTGAACCGCTGGTCCATAAATCTTGTGTAGATATTATTGAATATGCAAACAATCTGGGCCTGTCTGTGGGATTGGTAACGAATGGTTCCATCATTAAACCCGGAGATTTTGAGCGATTGAAAAAAAACTGTACTTATATACGGTTTAGCATAGACGCTGGTACATCTGATACTTATCAGATAATGCATAAGTGCGACGATTTTGAAAAAGTTATTACCAATTTAGCAGTATTATGCGCGGCACCTGGAAAGGCAACTGTTGGTGTAAGTTATTTTATTTCGGAGGCAAATTTTCATGAATGCGCATTGGCTGCTAAATTATTTAAGAAAATCGGATCTGATTATGTTCAGTTCAAAACTTACAGTGGCCTGGAGCTAGCAGCAGATTATTATGATTTATTACTCGCAGCATTAGAACAGGCATTGCAACTGAGCGATGAATTATTTGATGTGCACATTATGGAAAGGATTCTGGAGCAAAATACTTTTCAGGTCAGGGATTACTCGAAATGTCATTGGCAGGCTTTTAAAACCATTATAGGGGCGGATGGTAACGTTTATTTATGTGCACAACGTCGTGGTAAAAAGGACTCTGTAATCGGAAATGTTTATAATAATACCCTGCAACAAATCTGGAAAGGGGATCAGCGTAAAGCAGTTATTGACAATCTGATTACCGAAAAATGCCCCTATTGTGTGCACCATGTACAAAACAAACATTTAGATTTTTTTTATAACTACTCCGAATCTCATAAAGGTTTCTATTAATGAAAATATTATACATAATTGGTGCATTTTATCCCGCTCAAACTGGTGGACCTTGTAATGCTATTTCCTGGTTAGTAAAAGAAGTAAAGAAAAATGAGATACAAACAACGGTGGTGTCAACCATGTGTGGCATTGAATCAGGTAAACATGGAATCATTCCCGATAAATGGATTGAAAATGAATTTGGCAGAGTAATTTATCACAGATATTTTAGCTTAAATCTACCTTTTAAATTGATTTTGACGGCTTTAAAAGAGATTAAAAATCACGATATTGTACATTTAAATTCAGTTTTTCATCCTCCAATGCTGATTTTGGCTTTCTGGGCCAAACTCATGAAAAAGAAAATTATGTGGGACCCTGGGGGAGAGTTAGCGGAAGATGCGTTGAAATTTGGACGTTTTAAAAAAACAATGTACCTGAAGTTGTTTCGAAAAATTTGTCAAAACTATCCGGTTTATCATACCACAGCACCAAAGGAAACAGATGAAATCAGGCGGCATATAGGAAAGCAGTCCAATGTATTTGAAGTGCCCAATTTTATTGAATCCATTCCATTGAGGAATATAAATAAGGGCAACCTATTCCTGTTTTTGGGGCGTCTTCATCCAATTAAAGCGATTGACAACTTAATTCTGGCCGTAAAAATTTCAACATTATTCCGAAAGGAGAATTATTGTTTATTGATTGCTGGTGATGACCGTTCAACTTATGGACAATATTTGAAAGACCTGGTAGCAGAAAACAATCTGAACGATATCATTCAATTCGTTGGACATTTGGAAGGTGATAAAAAATTTGATTTGCTAGCCCAATCAAAATTCATGGTACTACCTTCTCATAGTGAAAATTTTGGAAATGTTGTGACTGAATCGATGTCTCAAATGACTCCTGTAATCGCTTCATTTGGAACCCCTTGGCAAATTTTGGACGATAATAACGCTGGGTATTATTGCGCAAATACACCAGAATCTTTGGCGATTGTAATCGATGAGGCTATTAAATTGACAAAGGCGGAGTACAATATGATGAGCCAAAATGCGTATCGGCTTTTGTTACAAGAATATACAATTGATAATGGCGTACATAAATGGTTAGAAGCCTATAAAAGTCAAGTAGCTGAATAAACTCATTTACTTAACAGTTTTAGTGTGTTGGATTCATCCAATCATTGGTAGTCTCCTGCGTAAAGACGCGAGGCGTAAAACGTTATTTTGATTTAAGATTTAAGGAATTAGGCCCTCATCCACTTGAGGATTGGTGCCATTTAAGAGTTGTTTTGAGTGAAACCAAAATAACTCTCAAGCGGTTAACGACCTAATTCCTTAAATCTTAAATCAAAACAACGTTCATTCTGTTTATGACAAAATACCTACATCTTCACCAGTTTTCCTTCTTCAATTCCCGCCGCCGTAGATACCCGCCACACATAAACGCCACTCCCTGCAGAGAATGCAGTAGCCGGCAACAACAGGCTGTTTTCACCAGTAGCAAGCATCGATGTCTTCGAAAAAACGGCCCGTCCATTGATGTCATACAAGGATAAGGTAACGGGTTGTTCCCGCTCGACTACCATCCGGATCGTCGCACCGGAAGTATTGACAGGATTGGGCGATGGAGCCATAATACGTAAGGTGGAGAGGGGAGCGGTAGTGCCGGATACAAAATCCAGTATCAATAACTGCTCAGCCAGGTCGCCATCATAGCCCAAGGGTTCCAGCGACTGTGGATCAGTATTCAAAGAAAGCACGTTTTTCAGTTGAACAGGTGCATTGGCTTTCAATTGAACGCGTACAATTTCGGTGCCCGCAGGAAACGAAACCGCTTCAGAATTGAGCCACACTAAATTCAGCGTACCGGGTTCACTGGTATTGATCGCTCCGAAATTGGTATCATCAAGGGTCGATTCAAAACCCGTAACGCTGATTAAGGCCGGATCAAACCGGAGCCCCAGTTGTAAGCCCAGCCACTGGCCATTGTTCACAAAAGTCAGCGGAACTTCCACTGTTTCGCCTGCTTGCAGCGTGAGATTGGGTAAATGCAACGCCACTGCATCGCGATCCTCTGTTTCATCGGCAACAAATCCAGGTAATGCATCGCAGTCCAGATCGCCCGTTTTAATCGCTGTAAAAGGTACATTCAAGTGGGTTGAAACCGGATTTGGTGCATGCCAATAAGGTGAAAGCTGGTACGGATCTCCGCTTGTTGTAAGTGCAATACTTGCCGAATCAACAATAGTCCAGGAGTCTCGGAGCGTCCCGGTGGGCAAGCCCACAAGGAGCCGGAGCACCGTGACAGCATCAACCACCGTAATCGCCTGGTTGCCATCGAGGTCAGCGGCAATACGTCCATAAGGATAATTAACATCTTCAATACCAAGTATATGCCTCAGCATTTTAACAGCATCCGCGACCGTAAGTCCATTGAGCATATCATCTTTTTTGACCATCCAGGTCGTTAAGGAACCACTGTTAACGGTGGTATAGGTATCTGAGCAGTTAGGTGGATCAGTAACGCGCAGTGCCTGGGTTAGTCCGTTGGCAACATAGGCTGTATCAATCCCGGAGATAAGTGCTCCATCACACCACGACCGAACACAAAAACTCGTCTCTGCAGTGGATGTGCCTGGACAAAATCCAAAATTGTCCATTACTAACACATAAAGCTCACAATAATCGGCATTGCCATATTGGTCCATTGCCCATAATTCAACACCCTGTGTACCTAATTCGGAGCAATCATAAGTAACGGATTGGTCCACAGGAAATCCTGTGCCCGTTCCCGATTTTCGAACACCATAGACCAGGTTATTGGATCCAGTTACATTGTCCTCTCCATACTGCAGAAAATCAGAGAAAAATATAGTTATAGATGGCGGAGGGGTACTGATCAGGTTGATTGACATACCATTAATACACACCACCGTCGGCTTTTTGCAGTCGACGATATGGAAGTTTTGAGAGCAGGAAGTGGTACTGCCGCCCTGGTCCGAAAAAATCCACTTGATTTTGTGCCTGCCATTGGGCAGGAGGGCCGGGATATAGGTGGTAGGTGCGGCTTCTGTTGTAAAACTCAATTGTGCCGTTACGGTGTTGCCAACCGTCATCGTTTCCGCTGTAAAACGGTACTTGCCAGTAGGGAACACCGGGCGGTTGTCAAAAGGAACCAACGTGCCTCCGTTTAGCGGATCGCTGATATTGCCAAATCGTATTTTACCTGATTCAGGCAAGGAAGTGCTCAAAACAACGGTCTCAAAAACGCCATTGCCATCCAGATCAAGGTACAATTCAAACTGGACATTGGTTGGCCCCGGACAATTGGGGGTATTGACCGCTGTTGCAGCAATGTCAGATACCACTTCGAACAGATCGTTTGAAGCGGTTACGGGATTCAAAAACTGCGGGTCGTTCCACAGTTCATAATTGTTGGCGGCATAAGCGCAAATCAACGTCGTGTCATTCGCCGCAGGGCACGATGTAACTGAAATACATTGCGCCGGAAGTATCCGGGCGGCACCCAACAAAAGGAGTGCTGTGAAAAATCGCAGGGACATAGTTAAATTTAATTATGGATGAAAAAATAAATGTTTTTTTAATGCAATGCAACAAACCGACCCGCTGCAATAGTTTTGCCACCACTGAATAGCTGGAAATAATAGGTTCCTCCAGCCAATGTGGAGGTATCCAACGGATATTGGCTGCCGGAAAACTGGTCAGTTTGAAGGACTCTCCCCAAAATGTCAGTAAGCACAAAATGAACTGTTTCTTCCCTGTTCCAACCCATCAATACGATGGTGGCATGATCCCGAAACGGGTTGGGAATTACTTTCACTGCTGTACGCGGCAGCACAGGGGTAACCGTTTTAACAAAAACACCTCCGATGGTATGGAATGTCTCGTTGGTCAGTAGCCGGGGCGAATAATCAAACCGTACTACGGTGCGATTATGAATCACAGTACCGGGCAGCAGACCAGGCTGAGGCGTAATTTTGAAGGAAATAAACCCTTCCTCGACATCCGGCAGGTTAATATTGGCTATTCGAAAATACAGCAACCCTTCGTTGGTCAGGGTCCAATCATAAGGGTGACTCGATGCTCCCGGCCGCAAAGTGCTTAAAGCAAGTAAATTGGCTGGTAAGGAATCATGGATAGTAATTACCCCAATATTTCCTCCTGGTATGTTTTTGAAATGGATAATGTATTCAATTTCTTGATCAGCTGCAATCTGATGATCTTCTTGCCATCCCAATGGAAATCCTGTGAGCCATGTTCCTGAGGTGTCCGGTATTTGTACTAATCCACAATGCTCCGAGATAAAGATATTAGCCTCATTGGCAGGCAATTGCAATGCCAATGAGTCATTATCCGCTGGGTTGTTACAGTTGTCTGCAAAAACAGTAGGCAGGTCGAGTGAGTATTGGCCCGGACTTTGTCCAGTCCGCATCCAGTAAGCGCCACCGGTCGGGTTGTCAATAGTAATCAGCGTATCCTCATTCGCATCAAGTTGAAAATGACCGGTAAAAAGGATAATCTGGTCTTCAATGATCACATACTCGAGGCCGTTAACCATATCTCCCAATCCTTTATTGTGAATCAAAAAACGAAGTTGCCCGGGGGAGATGCAAGTTTGCGACACCTCAATAATGGAGCCGTCCCAAACGGGCTGCGCAGGAAGGCAATTGCTTTTGGGCGAAACCGATGCATGGGTGCAAATGGCACTCCCCAATGGCGCTGTACAGGAGACGAACATTTGAAGTACCATTACACCACCCATACCCGCTTTTACTCTACCAGCTGCAAAAGTGAGGCTATTGCCATTTTGTGTAATCAAGGGCAGCGAACTGCTGATATAGTCGGTAAAAGCACTTTTTTCAATGGTAATGGTCACATTCTCTGCATCTATTGCGCCAGCATTGAAATATTTTACTTGCCATAGATGGTTCCCACAAGGTTGAATAGTACCTGTTTGGATGTCCAATGCCATTAAAGGGCATGCTGCAGTAGCTTTTACTCCTGTAAATCCCAGATTGACCGCATTGGTAGTGCCGGGAATAAAGTTAACTAATGGCGTATCACAAGCCTCCCAGAATGGTATCGATCCCGATGGACTGTGAACAATCACCCTGAATTCACCGGATGGAAGGGTCATAGTAAACCTCCCGAAGGTATCAGTGGCGGTATACCGGCTTTCTCCGGTGAGTGCTTTGGCCTCTAATACCCATCCCGATAAAATAGCCTCTCCATTCGTAAAATTACAATCTTGATTGGTGTCGCCATATAAGCCGCCACTGATTCGATTGGGCAAAATGCCTCCCTTGGGGTCCGATTTTAATAGCACGCCAGTGGCAAAATTCGTCGCGCCCGCCATTACTAAATCACCGTCCGGTGTTGTAACGATGTCGGTAATGGCCCTTAGTGCAGGCAAGGGGACCAACTCTGCCATCAACCCGTTGTCGTCCAAATGCAGCAATTGTCCCGTACCTTCATCTGCAAAACCAGTTACCACAGTCAGGAAAAAATGCCCGCTTTGGTCCTGTGCCATGGCTTCTGCTATTGGTGAAACGGCCGGCGCGCCAGGGAGTACAAGCCCCCCCTCCAGAAAAAAGGAACGGTTCCAGATTAGTGCACCATTGTCTGCATCTGCTTTGAGCAGGCATATTTTTGTCGGATTTGTCAGTAGCTGGTATCCCAAAAGTGCCAGGTTACCGTCCGTAGTGGTCAGTAAATCGTAGGCCGATTGGCGGCCAGCCTGCGGGTAATTTTGCTGCCAGATCAGGCTGCCATCTTCATCCACCCGCATCAGGAAGAAATCTGTTTCGGTGCCCTGCCGGGTAATTCCACCCAAAGCGATGGAGCCATCGGGCAGCAGGCTCAGGCCGGTTGCCTGTTCGTCAACAAGTGGATCGCCCAATACCTGTTCCCAGGCGATACTTCCATCTGTATTTATTTTTACCAGTCTGACACCCTGCAATCCATTAGAGGTTTGCGTATTGCCGGCGGCGTAAAATGAACCGTCTGTAGCTGCGATGATTTTAGTTAATCCGTTTGGCGTTTTTTCGTTGGGCAAAGAAGTAACCCAAACAGTATTGCCGGTACCATCTACTTTCACAAGGGCATTATGAAGATTATTAAAATATTGAGCCAGCACGCCAACCGATCCATCAGGTGATATACTTACATCCACTGCTTTTCCCATACCCAGGCCTGCATTGGTAGTCCATAATAACTGCCCCGAAGTAGTTACTTTTTGGAGCCGGGGAATTCCAGCTCCATCGCCCGCAACAACATAACTGTTGTCGTTAAATATGCCTACTGCATTAAAAGCACTGAATGCCGGAGCAGTGACATAAAAACCCTGTCCTGAGCAATTCACTGCGGCAATGATGCTCAGGAAAGCAGCAATCAGGATAAATCGATGGGTATGGTTCATGTATTGGATCATTGATTAAAGTTTGATAGTACAAAGGTGAAGTAAGCAGGGAATTAAAAAAAAGACAAAAAAAATATTTTTTAAACTTAGAATGTGAGCACTATATTTGCTAATAATTTGATAATCATTTTTTTATAGTAAAAAATAAATATAGTTTTTCAGAAATGAAAAATACACCGCTGCTTCAGATTTTGCGCGCTTTGCCCAAAGAAAATTGGAAATCACTGGAGAAATACATGGTTTCGCCCTTTTGTGTGACCCATCAGCCCACGGTTGCGCTCTTTTTTTACCTGAAAAAATATTTCAATGACGACCATGCATTGACTAAAGAGATGATCGCTGTGGCGTTGGGGGTAGAACCTGCGCGTATTTACAATCTGAATAACTATCTTTTGGAAGCTGTAGAGCGTTATCTGGCTTACACAGGATGGGAACAGGACCCCCATTTACAATACCGCCAAACGATTACTGCGCTGCGCCAAATGAAATTGGAAAGTGTAACAGATATGATGACGCGGTATGCCCGCCGGACATTAGATAACAGCCCTCAGCGCGGGGCATCTTTTTTTAAAGCCGATGCAGACCTTCGGCAAGAGTCTTTTCTCGCTTCCCAACAACAGGGCAGGGCGAAAAACTTTAACCTGCAGGAAATCTCAGATGCGCAGGATATTGCATTTATTGCCGAGCGTCTGCGTACGGGTTGTCTGGTAGCAAGCCATCAGGCGGTAGCGCGGCAGCATTATGATAGTGGGTTACTTACGCCATTGCTACAGTTTCTGGAAGAACATC
Source organism: Saprospiraceae bacterium (assembly GCA_044350415.1). GTDB lineage: Bacteria > Bacteroidota > Bacteroidia > Chitinophagales > Saprospiraceae > M3007. The sequence goes on from JBILHQ010000124.1 coordinate 14,113, forward strand.
GTTACCTGGAAATTCCCATCATTGGGGGCTACTATCATGGTTATTATGCAATGACAGCAGAGGAGGGGGCGGCGGTTCATTTTCAAAACTTAAAAAATATACTCGAATCCCATGGGCATTTATTCTCGCAGGCAGAAGTGCAGGACCTTTACCTGATGGCCATCAATTTTTGTATCCGGCGGTTTAATCAGGCCAACCAGATATTTATTAAAGATGCTTTTGATTTATACCGTTCGGGGCTTCGGCAGGGTGCTTTGTTAGAAAACGGGACCTTGTCGCGCTGGACGTATAACAATATTGCGCTAACGGCCCTCCATCTCAAAGAATTTGAATGGGCCGAATCTTTTTTAAATGAATATGCCCTGTTATTGCCAAAGGCGCATCGGGAAGGAGCATATCACCTTAATATGGCCAGGTATCACTACGAACGGCGCGACCTACGGACCGCTATGGAACATCTGCTGCACCGGGAGCATGATGATGTATTACACAATCTCGCGGCCAAAGCACTGTTGTCGCGCATTTACTGGGAACTCGATGAAGATGAACCTTTGCATAATCAGCTGGATAGCATTCATATCTATTTGCGCAGACAGAAATTACTGGGTTATCACCGCGAAATCTATATGGCTTTCGTTAAGGTAATGCGGAAACTATTAATAATTAACCGCAAGGACCATGCTGTGCTGACCAAATTGCGCGAAGAAATCGAAGCCATACCTGCCCTGGCAGAACGGGAATGGCTGCTGCGGCAGCTGAATTAAGGGAGAAGATATGATTTACAGGGTACTAAATCTACAAAATCACCCTGATCTGTTTATACATCGAAATCTGTAACCTACCTTCGCACTTGCAAAATTGGAAAACTCTTTCGCTGTTGCAAAGAGTCTGAGAAATAACAATACAGAATTCTGTTCCTCGATATGAAATGGTTGGTTAATGAAATTATGAAGGTGTCCCTGCGTCGCCAATTGCAGCGGGTGGAGCGTTATATGCTTCAGCCCGGCGAAACGCAGGATATCTGGTTTCATGGACTATTGGAAACTGCAAAAAATACGGAATTCGGCAAAAAATATGGATTTGAGGATATTAATACCCATGAGCAATATGCTGCTCGGGTACCGATTCATGATTATGATGCCGTAAAAGATAGTATTAACCGGATGATGCATGGCGAACGCGATGTGTTGTGGCCGGGAGAGGTGAATTGGTACAGTAAAAGTAGCGGAACCACCAGCGATAAAAGTAAGTTTATTCCGGTATCGCCAGCCAACCTGGAAGAATGCCATATTGCCGGAAGCAGGGACGCAATGGCGCTCTTGTACCAGCACCGCGACGATTTGGAAATATTCCGGCGTAAAAGTCTTTTTATGCCGGGTAGCCTCACGTCTTTTGCGGAGTACCCCAGTACCTATTACGGCGATGTCAGTGCAGTACTTACCCAGCACATGCCCTTTGTGGCGCGTTGGTTTTATACGCCCGATATAGAAACGGCACTGTTGCCCAATTTTGAAGAAAAAATTAACCGCGTGGCGGAATTGTGTAGTCAACGCGACGATATTGTGATGTTTGGTGGTGTTCCAACCTGGCTTGTTGTGCTTTTTCGAATTATTCTTGAAAAAACCGGCAAACAAAATATGCTCGAGGTATGGCCCCACTTGCAGGCTTATATGCACGGAGGCGTTGGATTTGGCCCATATAGGCAGACCTTTAAAGAGTTTATTCCAAGTGACAATTTTGTTTACCAGGAAATATATAATGCCTCAGAAGGTTTCTTCGGAGCGCAAGCCGATTTCTCCCGGGATGATATGTTGCTCCTCGCTGACAATGGGGTGTTTTATGAATTTATTCCCGTGGAAGAATGGGATAAAGACCACCCTAAGACGGTTTTGCTTGCAGATGTTGAAATTGGGAGGACTTATGCAATACTTATTTCCTCCAATAATGGGCTTTGGCGTTACCAGCCTGGTGATACGGTGGTCTTCACCCGGCGTTACCCGCATTGTTTCCGGATTTCCGGCCGTACCAAACAGTTTATCAATACTTTTGGCGAAGAAGTAATGGTGGGCGATGCGGAGAAAGCGCTCTCCGCAACCTGCGAGGCATTGAATGTAGTAGTAGATGAATATACCGCCGGACCAGTATTTTTTGCCTCGTCTGTTAGCAGCAGGGGAGGGCACGAATGGGTCATTGAATTTCAGAAGGAGCCCCCGGATTTACAGGCATTTGCCATCCAACTCGATCAGAATCTCCAAAAAATAAACTCTGATTATGAAGCAAAACGGTTCCGGGATTTAGCATTAGCACCGTTATTGCTGCGATCAGTCCCCAGGGGAACATTTTTGCGCTGGATGAAGGAAAGAGGTAAACTGGGCGGTCAAAGTAAAGTTCCACGGTTGGCCAATCACCGGGATTATATTGAAGCAGTACTTAGATTAGTTGATTAAACGACAATCCAAAAAAAATATGGCAAAGAAACAAAATAAGCCAACACCTGCAAAAGCGAAAAGTATAGCGGGCGATTCCAGTGTAAGTGGCGATTCCAGTGGTATCATGAAATGGGCTCCGGTGATATTAGCCGTCCTCGTTTTTTTGGTAGGGCTTACCAATCAGATGACTGGCGTGGATGATCACGCGGCTACAGTAGAGAATCCTGCAATAAAAAATTTCTCTCTGGAAGCATTGTTTTCCAATTTTAACCTGGGTATGTATGCGCCGGTCACCTGGATGGGTTATGCTATCGCACATGGTCTGGGTGGTGAGCAGCCAATGATATACCATTTCCTGAGTCTTTTGGCGCATGCCGTGAGTACCTGGCTGGCGGTTCGGTTGATATTGCGCCTGACTGGCGATCAATTTGTAGCGATGGCTGTTGGGATATTATTTGCTGTCCATCCGATACAGGTCGAATCGGTAGCCTGGATTGCAGGTTTTAGTACACCGCTATTCTCGATGTTCAGTTTGATGGCCTGTCATGCTTATCTTGATTATGTGCATGAGGGTAAAGGGTACAGCGCATATCTTTGGGCAATTGGGGCATTCCTATTGGCTTGTCTGTCCAAAAGTGCTGCAGTAACCCTGCCGCTTACCCTCATGGTATTGGACCAGTGGAAAAAGCCACAGTTGGACAAAAAACGGTTGCTGCTCGGTTACGTTCCCTTTTTTCTGATCAGCCTTGGCTTTGGCCTGCTCACCATATACAGTCGCGAAACATCAAATATGGCTGTAGGTGCCACCAATAACGGGTTCACAGCATTGGAGCGATTTTTTTTAGTATGTTATACGCCAGTGTTCTATTGGTTTAAACTGCTGGTGCCAATCAAACTCAATATCTACTATTCCTTTGATAAAGCGGGTGGGGCATTGCCATTCTATTACTTTCTGATGCCATTAGTTATTGCTGCTGCAAGTTATCTGGGGTGGCGTTTCCGCAAAACTGCACCTTATATATATATAGGTCTGGCATTCTTTTTTGCCAACATCATTGTGACCTTGCCTTTTGCCGCAATGAGCACCTTTGAATTGCGGGCCGATCACTACAATTACATAGCTTGCATTGGGATATTCTATATCCTGGTGAATGGCTGGCTGGCACTTACTGCAAACGGAAAGTTGGCCTGGCTTAAAACAGCAGGGTATGCCTGGCTGGTGGCATGTATTGTACTTTGTTTGATGCAGGTGCGGGTATGGAAGGATACTGTTACGGTGATCTCTAACTCCATCAATAATGGCTATTACCAGAAAGGGATGATGTATTTTGCACGAGGAGTGGAATATGGTGATTTGGGTAAACCGCAGGATGCTATCAAGGATTTTACGAGCGCACTGGCAATTGATCCCGAAATGCGGGATGCCTATAAGTTTAGGGGTAGTCTTTATGCACAGGCTGGTCAGATTGATCTTGCGGTAGCCGATCTCGAACGATACCTGAAGTATGACCCCAGCGATGTGGTCACCTGGAACAATATGGCCATGATCTATATGCGGCAAAATCGGCTTCCACAAGCACTGGTGGCTTTTAATAAGACGATTGAGTTAAAACCTGATGCTGCCATTTCTTACCAGAACCGGGCGAAGATCTATGAAATGATGGGCGACCAGACGCGTGCAGCAGCAGATTTACAAAAAGCGAAAGAAGTTGCAATAGGGAAAAGATAAACTTTTTCTGCGGCGATGGTGCCTGTTGGAAGATTACTTTTAGAAGATTAAACTAAAGAGGAGGACGAAAAGGCCGCTATTAGCCTCAAAAAGTGCCATTTTTGAATCAAAATGCCTGGTTGAAAAAATATTTAATAGTTTTTTTAAAAAACATTTGGCGGTTCAGTTTTTCTGGTGCTACCTTTGCACCCGCTTTAGAAGGATAGTGAGTTTCCTAATAAAGCATGAAAAAAAAATTAAAAAAAAACTTACATTTTATTTTGCGGAGTAAAAAAACTAATCGTACCTTTGCGCTCCCAAAACGAAGAAACAGAAGGAATAAAGATTTCTTCTTCTAAAAATTGAATTATTAAATGCTAAAATAATCACAAGATTATCAGGCGTATATATATTAAAAGTTCATTGACAAGGCTGGGAATAAAGAAGTAGAGGAAATTTTAAAAGATACTTCGCTAGTAATAGTGGAGTAAAGAATGGTAAGCGAGATTGATAATAGTCATAGGCGATAG
>JBILHQ010000125.1:0-18714 GCA_044350415.1 Saprospiraceae bacterium
GGGAGGCGAAATCGCTGCCTGGATCAGCGAGTACCTGTTTGAATACTTAGATGCACCGGTAATGCGGGCTGCCAGTTTGGACACCCCAGTACCATTTGCCATTCCATTGGAGCAAAATTTCTTTCCATTAGAACGGTTGAAAGAGCAATTGGGACGGTTAATAAATTATTAGGTTTTCAGGAATATGCACGCCAGTTGGGGACCACAGACTTAGATATGGCCCGAATTATTTACTTTTGCACTGCCCTGAACTAGTTGTAGCCAGGTGGGTAAATATTTATGAGTAAAAAAGTTAAACGACCAATTTCCATTAAAAAAGGGCTGCCTCCCGGGACACCCGTTTATACGGGATACCGGGAAAGCCGGCCATCGGAAGTTCGAACGATTATCTATGATGGCGCAACAGTTGAAATTGTGGAAAGGTATGCACCGGAACTGCGTCATTCCGGCAAAATGGCATGGTTTGACGTCAGGAACCTCAGCGATAGTCAGTTTATCGATCATCTTGGTGAGTATTTTGAAATTCACCCGCTGGCTGTAGAGGATATTCTGAATACCCGGCAACGGCCTAAAATGGATGAATATGATAATGGTATTTTTATCGTTTTGCCCCATATCAAGTTCAACCCACTTTTGTTGGAATTAGGATATGAACAAATTTCTATTTTTCTGACTCATCAAACAGTGGTTACTTTCCAGGAAGATCCCGACGATACCTTTTTGCCTGTTTTTCAAAGAATTAAAGAGGGTACTGGTAGAATCCGCAAAAAAAACGTGGACTACCTTACCTACAGCCTGATCGATACTGTGGTAGATAATTATTTTATCGCCCTTGATGAAATTGAAGTGACTATGCTGGATATCGAAAATGAACTGCACAATACTGGCGAAAACAGCCATTGTAAAACAAAAATTTTCAACCTCAAATACGTCTTAAGCCAGTTCCGCCATAGTGTGATTCCGCTCAGAGAAGCAGTATCACGGCTACACCGAAGTGACAGTCCGATACTCCCGGAGGTGGATCAGGTATATTTGCGGGATGTTGCTGACCATATTTCTCAGGTATTGGATTTCCTGGACAATTTCAGGGATCAATTGGTCAATCTGGAAGCGCTTTACCAGGCTGAAGTAAACAACCGGATGAATAATGTGATGAAATTGCTTACTATCATCAGTACCATTTTTATCCCCTTGTCTTTTGTCGCCGGAGTGTATGGGATGAATTTCAAACACATGCCTGAATTGGAATGGTATTACGGATATTTCATTGTTCTAGGGTCAATGTTTACCATAATGGTAGGAATGTTAATTTATTTTAAGAAAAAAAATTGGATATAACTACATTTTGAAACCACTCCAACAAGTTGAACATTCGCTGCATGATTTGTCCTCGCTCAAAAGAGGATATACCTTTTGGGGCATGCTGCTCACTTTAGTGATTGCTGCATTTTTAGTATGGATGAAGCATGGGAGTTGGCTCAGCCATCCCAATGATGCTATGCTAGGAGGCAGCCATGATTGTTTCAAAAATTATATGACCTCCTGCTGGCATGTAAAATATGACAGCAGCTACGTCCATTATGGCGGGATGAACTATCCCTATGGCGAACATGTGCTGTTTACCGACAATCAGCCAGTCATCAGTGCTTCTATGCAATGGTGGAGCCGGAACATCAGCGATCTGAGCGGCAATACAGTGCGCATTTTGAACACTATTCAGGCCTTATCGCTGTTGATGGGTTGCTGTGTCATTTTTCTGCTCCTGCGCAAACTTCACTTACCTATAGTTTATTCAGGAGCCGGGGCATTGGCAATGACTTTTCTGGCTCCCCAGTATCTCCGGTTCAGTGATCATTTCGGACTGTCCCATACTTTTGTTATTCCTTTGATTTTGTATTGGTTATGCCGGTATGAAGAACGGGAAAGCCGGCGTTACCAGAGTTTGCATATTGGATTTTTAGTCTGGTTCTCGGCACAACTGCACTTTTATTATTTCGGAATGGCTGCGCTGTTTCTCAGCCTGTATATCGGATTTCAGATATTGCGCGATTTCAAGTGGAAAAATATCCGGAAAAGAATAAGCCATTGGGTCGTCATGATTATTATTCCTTTTGTGCTGCTCAATATATGGATCCATTGGACCAATTATGCACCTGACCGGGCATCCTATCCTTACGGATTTACTTCTTATATTGGTTATTGGGAAGGGGTATTTTTGCCTTATGATTTTATGCCTGTGAACCAATGGATCAGCAGCCACTTGATCAAAATAAGGGAACTGGAATCTGAATCAAAAGCGTATGCCGGCGGATTGGCATTGATTTACACTTTATGGCTGCTGTTTTCAGGCTTTAAGATGTTTGGTAAAGATTGGAGTGAATTTGCCTATCACAGGATACACAAGCATTTTTTGCGCGGTATTTTCTTTGCAGCGTTTGTATTATTACTGTTTGCTTGTGGTTTTCCATTTGCGATCAAAGGAATGGGCTGGATGGTCGACTATATGGGTCCTCTTCGCCAGTTCCGGGGTTTAGGGCGCTTTACCTGGGTTTATTTCTATGTGATCAATGTGCTCATTCTATACGGAGCATGGAACTGGAGCCGCCGGTTTACCGGATTCGGAGTCGGGAAAAAATTTCCGCAATTCCGTTATTTGATCTGGGGGATTCCTCTTTTAGTACTGGGCTATGAGGCTATTGTGATGCAGGAGCATAAAAAAATAGAGCCAGTTCCCAATTACGCTATTCGTTCGGTAGCGGAAGATGGCCCCGATCGGTGGCTGAAAAAGGTTGATTTCTCTCCCTATCAGGCCATACTTCCACTGCCATATTACCATATTGGTTCAGAGAATATCTGGAAAGAATTTGATGCGAATCATTACCACCGGGTAACGGAAACAGCTTACCATTCCGGTTTGCCGGATATGGGTGTTAATATGAGCCGTACCCCCATTGGCGAAATGGTAAAATCGCTCCAACTCGCGCTTGAACCCGGCGAAATTCCCGCTATTTTATCCGATTTGCCCGACAAGCGCCCCATTTTATTAATGGTACACGGCACGGCATGGGATCAGGTGGTGCGAGAATACAAGCACTTAGTGAGCAAAGCCACCATAGTTTATGAAGACGGTGATGTAAAACTATTACGGCTTGAATTAGACGATATCCGCAAGTACACCCGTGAATTCCGTACGGCAATTGAGAACGAAATGGGAAGCCGCACTTTATACCCCATGGCCGGCACCAATTGGCTATCGACCAATCCTGAGCGCAATTTTTATGAAATGAACTTTGATGACCAAACTACCTCAAAATTTCATTTCCAGGGAAAAGGCGCTTTTGCAGGTATGATGAATGATACTTCGGTATTGTGGGGAGGTATACTGCCCAAAGGCCCATATTCATTCAGCGTGTGGATCAAAGTCAACCAGGATATGGGTGCCAACCACGATCTGCATGTTACAGAAACAAGCCTTTCCGACGGACATTTGGTACATCACCAGCACGAAGGGCTCCGTTTTCACATAAAGTCGATTGTAAATGGATGGGGCTTGTTTGAGATTGGTTTCGAAAATCGGGAAGCCGGCAATATTCGCATTTTCCTCCATAAAGAGGATGTGAAACTACCATTTTACGCCGATCAGGCTCTCGTAAAACCTGTTACTACGGAGGTATACCGGAAAGACCCGGGTTGGGTCGTGCGCAATAATTTCTGGTATAGAACGGAGTAGCCCTTTTAATATTCAATGTCTCCAACATCTTACTTTCCCTGCATCCTTACAGCAAAATCTTTTGCAAAATAGGTAATAATCACATCAGCTCCGGCCCGCCGGATGCTCAGCAATGCTTCCGGCATTGCGCGCTCGAAATCCAGCCATCCATTTTGGCAGGCAGCTGTCAGCATCGCACATTCGCCGGAAACATGGTAGGCTACGATAGGTAAATTACTTTGGGCCTTCAACGCTGCAATCACATCCAGGTAGTGCAAAGCAGGTTTGACCATCAACATGTCAGCACCTTCCAGCTCGTCTAATTCGGCTTCAATCAATGCCTCCCTGCGATTGGCAGGGTTCATCTGATAGGTTTTTTTATCGCCGCTTTTGGGCGCAGAATCGAGCGCATCGCGGAAGGGACCGTAAAACGCACTGGCATATTTGGCAGTATAGGCCAAAATTCCGGTATTGGTATAGCCAGCCTCATCTAATGCTTGCCGGATATATCCGATCCGGCCGTCCATCATATCCGATGGTCCCAGCAGGTCAAATCCCGCTTCAGCTTGTGCTACCGACATTTGGGCTAAAATCGGCAGTGTTTCGTCATTCACAATAGCGCCATACCGAACTAAACCGTCGTGGCCATCACTGCTGTAAGGATCCATAGCTACATCACTGATCAGACAACACGCCGGGAAACGCGCCTTGATATCACGCGCCACTTTCAGGTAAAAATTATCGGAATGGTAACTGTAAGTCGCTGTGGTGTCTTTCAGTTCATCGGCAACGGCCGGAAACAGGATAAAATTGGTAAGTCCAAGGCTCATACACGAGCCGATTTCCTCCAGCAGCAAGTCGGGTGAAAACCGAAAAATACCCGGCATGGACTTGATTTCACTTTTAATGCCTGTGCCATCGACCACAAAAAGCGGAAAAATCAAGTGCCCAACCTCCAAATGGGTTTCTGTGGCTAAAGTACGAATGGCTTCCGTGCGGCGATTGCGGCGCGGGCGACGCGGTATATTGATAGATTGCATAGTTGAATGTGTCGTTAGAAAAATATGGACACAAAAGTAAAACACTCTTGCCCTGCTTCATTTATCTCTGTGGTAATATGTTTGTCATATACCACACCAGTGCATGGGAAATACCGCAATGAAATACTTTTACAGCGACGCATTATAGCGCACAAATAAAGGAAAATATGCGTCCCGCGCCCGACACCGTTTTGGTTTAGGCGTGGGCAGTGAAGGATTCCTTTCTTCACACTTCAAGCCTGATCTGATCGATGCGCCGTTTATTGGCTCTTTCCACCGTAAATAAATAGGGGCCCCAGCGGGTTTGTTCCCCGGCTTGTGGAATATCACCAAACAGGGCAAGCACAAGACCGGCAATCGTATCAGCATCGCCGCGCACCTCCTCAAATGTTTCCGGATTTAGGCCGGCAATCTGACAAACATCATTGATCATGGTGGCTCCGGAGAAGAGGAAAGTGGTAAGATTTAATTGCTTGTACGGTGGAATTTCGTTGTCTTCATCAAATTCATCCCTGATTTCACCGATGATTTCCTCCAGGATATCTTCCATTGTCACTAATCCGGAAGTGCCGCCATATTCATCAACTGCAACCGCCATGTGGCGCTTTCTTTTTTTAAAATCCTGTAATAACTCACTGATTGGCTTGGTTTCCGGCACAATAAAAGTGTCAGTTCGAACAAACTGCCACCAATCAAAACTACTGGATTCTTCTGTATACCGGAGGATATCTTTGACGTAAAGGGTTCCTATAATATTGTCGATATTGTCTTCGTAAACCGGCAACCTGGAAAAGCCCGATTGGCGAATGATTTGCAGCACTTTACGAAAGTTAGTCTGTTTTTCGATTGCGGTGATATTCGGTTGGGGTTGCATCACCTGTCTGATATTTACATCACCGAACTTGGCGATGCTTTTCAGCAACTCAATATCCCGCTTTTTTCCGGATTCCTGTTCTCGATTTTTTTTGGGATTAGCAGCCTGCACTATTTGCTGGTCCACTTCTTCTGACGGCAAAAATGGACCGAAAAATACCTGACAGGCCCTGATGAGTGGACTAAGGCGTTGCAGCCAGAAGACGACTACCTCCCGTTTGCTTTTACGCAGGTCCAATTGACTTATTTTCAAGAGGAAAAATGCAAACAGGGCGATGGCTGGAATAAAAGTAACCGTCCAAATAACGATCCCGGGACTGGGATAAACACCATTCGCGTCTGGTCCTGCGATGGAATAAAAATAATGTTCAACACTGTGCATCAACAACCGTGCACCAGAAATGCTCATCCATACCACCAGCAAAACCCGACCCAAAGAAAGAGCGGCTAATGAACGGCGGCTTTGGTGACCGGCCACAGCAATAACGCGGCGGGCCGAAGGTGTCCCCCCGGCCCGCAACACGTCCAGTTCGTGCGGAGTAACAACAACAATGGCACGTTCGGCCATTACCATCAATACGTATAAAATAAATCCGGCAATGAGCCAGCCCATATGCGATTGTTTAGGTTATTCAGCAGATACTAAAAAGGGAGATCACTACCGTCAGCAGCAACTGGTTCAACAGCGGGCTCGGGAGCACTCTGTGAAGTCCCCCCGGAGCGGGACATACTAGCTGGTTCTGTAGCAGGAAACCGGTTTTCACCGGGACCGCCTTCGCGGCGTTCTAAAGAGCGGAACAAACTCACCACAATATCGGTGTAGTAGCGTTCCACATTGTCTTGTCCTGTGTACTTACGGTACGAGATTTTGCCTTCCACAAAAACGAGCGCGCCCTTTTTCAATTGCTTCTCAGCCCTTTCGGCCAATTCGCGCCACATCACAACGTTGTGCCACTCGGTAGTCTCCTGCGGATTACCGTCTTTGTCTTTGTAGTACTCGTTGGTGGCTAAAGAAATTCGCGCTACGGCGACACCGCCTTCGAGATGGCGGATTTCAGGGTCGTTTCCCAAACGACCAATCAGGGTGACTTTGTTAAACATGATACGTTAGATAAGATAGAAAAAATTGAAAAAAAATTATTATCTGGCAAAGTTAAGGGAGTTCAATCTTTAGTTGCAAGTTTTTTTACAAAAACAGTCATTTTTTTTATTTTAATTTCTTTTTCTCCTGTATTCCATACATATATTTTTACCCTGTATGGCGCAGCAATACCCGCCGGCAGAACCGTGCGAAGCCCTGTTGGCCATCCTTCTTTACCCACACCCATACCACAATATTCCGTACTGGCATAATGGGCAGTCTGCCCTTGTGCATCGGTTACGGCAACCACCAGATTAGCACAACTGTTGTCTTTGGGCGATTGAATTTCGACGGCGGCTTCAAAAGCCAGTTGCTCGCTTGGTGCCGGCTCGAATACTTGTTCCCAACCAGGAGCATATCCGTTTGGAGGAGCGGTGGTAATTGCCTGCTGTTCAAAAACAGTACGCAGCGCATCAAAAGAAGCAACTGGCCTGAATTCTGGTAAAAAATGAGATGCAGCATTCACTGCAATCCACTCTAATTGCAGGGAATTGGCATCTAATTGCCAACTATTCCCGTTCGGGAAGACGAATTGGATATCATCCGGAATACGATACTGCTCCGAATGAACCGATGGCTCTTCCATCCATGGTGCCAGCCAAATACCCGATTCTGCCAGCGCCGGAACAATCTTTATCCTCCGGGTAATACTGCCTGTCCGGATATCCAAAAATACAGGATCATCTTTGTATAAGAATGATTTTAATCTCCCTAAAACAGTTTTTTCAATATGGGCTTTTAGCCGTACAATCCCGGGGCTCACAGGCAATTGTTGCTGCCAATCAGTCGAAAACGGCCATAATTTCTTTTCCCCCATAAAGTGTGCTGTCGTTTTTTCCAGCAATAAATACCGTGGATGGCGCACCTTTACCTGATACCGATCAAGTATCGCCAAAAGGGTTTCCGGTGCATCATTGAGCAAAAAACGATCGTCAAGACCCATGAATTGGCCTCCCTCGCTGTACGGTTTCAAATGGAACAACAAAAAGTCAGGCGCTGCATCGCTATTGAAAAATGAAGCATCCTGTGCGTCGAGCCAGGGATGATACGCTGCGTAGCTTTGCGGAATATGGCGCGGTTGCAGGTGCAGATCATTCGCAGCCGCAAACGCATAATGCCAGGGAAAAATATCAATGGTTAGGTCGCCAATTATGCCGCGAATGGAGTCGGGCATCACAATGGCTTCCATATTTTTTCGGCAGTTCTCCTGTGCTGCTGCTTTTTTTTCTCCAAAATGCACTGTCCAGGCATAAAAATGGGGCAATCCCCAGTTTCGGAACTCGTACGGCGACCAACCTTCGCTGTTCCGCAGGTTGAACCCAAAACAGCCCATCGCCAAGAAGGCTATCAAAAACGGTCCTGCCCGCAACGTGGTTAAATGGAGCAACAAAACACCCAGCACCCACCCGTAAAACCGGTAGGTGGCGTGAATATGCCAAATGTCTTCGCGGGATATACCGTATTTCCAAAAGGCAAAAATTGGTAACAGCATCACCCACCAGATATTGCGGGTTTCTTTGACCACCAGAGGCCACAATAATATCAGTCCCCAAAATGCGCCTAGCAACCACCAGTTATTGGAGGGGTAATGACATACTGCCGCTGAGTTGCCCAAAGTGAGGTAAACGGTGCTCAAAGCCATCGTTACAAAACCTTGAAAGGAGCCAAAAAGGAATAACCACCAACCAATCATTATGGCGGGAACAAGACCCCACCAACCCGCCAACTGTTTCCATTGCCGCGTTTTGCCCAGTAATATCCAACAAGTAATGCCATACATCATCACTGCGGGCATCCCGATAATGGTTTTTACCAGCAAGCCGGTGGCTGCCAGAAAAGCAGCGGGTGCCAGCCAAATCTGTTTGCCGGTGCTGAACGCCAGCAACAAAAGATGTCCAACCGTGGCCGCCAGCAATACGTCCATCATATTAACTTGCAGCCACAACGTCATCAGCGCAGTATAAAGGCAATTGCGCCACTTGCCAAAACGGAGACTTCCCGGCAAGGAACTGGACAATTTCAATCCGGACCACACAAAGAAAAATCGCAATAAAGTGTTGGCAATCAACGCAATTTCCAGGTTCTTTCCTATTGGAAGCGGTGTTTGTAAAAAGTCCAGCGGGCCGTGCGGAAAAATTAAATGTGCTAACAGGACGGGCTGTCCGGCAAATAAATAATTATACAACCAGGCGCAAGAGCCGTCGACACTTACGCCGAATTCGGGTCGCCAATCGGGAAAAGTAAGGGCCACGATGATGGCCGCTACCAGGATATGTTGTGCCCGATGCCACATATTAATCAGGAATTCCGCTGACGACCACGACTATTTCGCCTTTGACTTCTTTGGCACTGAAATGGCTTTTCAGTTCCTCCAATGTCGCGGTTTTAACTTCTTCAAATTTTTTGGAAATTTCCCGCGCCACACAAGCGATCCGATCGCCTCCACACACCGTAATCAATTCGTCGAGGCATTTGACTAAGCGATAAGGTGATTCATACAATATAAAAGTATGGGGCAATGTGGCCAAATAGCGCAAGCGGGTTTGGCGACCTTTTTTATGGGGCAAAAATCCATCAAAATGAAAAGTATCGGCAGGCAGTCCTGATGCGACCAACGCAGGAACAAAGGCGGTTGCGCCTGGCAGGCACTCCACCTTAACCCCCCTGCGCACACAGGCGCGCACCAACAAAAACCCAGGGTCACTGATGGCAGGCGTACCCGCATCACTCACCAAAGCCGCTGTACCGCCAGCTGCAATTTCGTCGGCGATTCGTTCCACCACAACGTGTTCATTGTGCGCATGAAACGATCGAAGCGGTGTTGTAATCCCGTAATGGTCAAATAACCGCCGCGTGGTGCGTGTATCTTCCGCGTACACCACAGGCACTTCCTTCAGTATCCGCAGGGCGCGAAGGGTAATATCTTCCAGATTCCCTATCGGGGTGGGCACGACGTATAGCATATTTTAATGTTCAATGTTCGAATGTTCAATTTTTAATGGCGGTGCGCGGGAAAGTGCATTGCTTTTGATTCGCATCCCTCCTTATGTATTAATCGCCATCAAACATTTATTGCCGATCGACAATCGAATTAATCGTAAATCGTCAATCAACTGGCTCTATTGTCCGAAAACGTATTGAACAATATTAGCGCCCATTTGCAGAGCTTTGGTGCGCAATTCAATCGGGTCTTTGTGCACATCATCCCAGCCATCGCCAAGATCGGTTTCGAAATCGTAGAAACAAACCAATCGGCCCTGCCAAATCAGTCCGAATCCCCGCGGTGCTTTCCCATCGTGTTCGTGGATTTTGGGCAGGCCGTTTTTGAAATCAAATTTCTGGTGATAAACCGGGTGCGAAAATGGCAGTTCCACAAAATCGAGTTCGGGAAATACTTTTTTCATGGCCGGACGAACGAAAGGATCAAGTCCGTAGTCGTCGTTGAGGATCAAAAAACCGCCCGCTTCTAAGTACGACCGCAAGTTTTTGGCCTCCACATCGCTGAATAGCATATTCCCATGCCCCGTGGCATACACGATGGGGTAACTGAAAATTTCAGCACTTCCCGGTTCGACCG
Organism: Saprospiraceae bacterium; assembly: GCA_044350415.1. Taxonomy (GTDB): domain Bacteria; phylum Bacteroidota; class Bacteroidia; order Chitinophagales; family Saprospiraceae; genus M3007. The sequence continues at coordinate 10,341 of JBILHQ010000125.1, forward strand.
TGGCGTATTCCGAGTCAAAATTAGTACGCAGGTTATCATTACAAAACTTGCCCAAGTTTTTTAGCGAATTGACATCATTGTACCAATCGCCTCCGCCGGCATATTTCAACAGGGCGAGTTTCAGGGTGGGCTGCGGCGCAAATGCCGTCGCAAGGGTAAAAAATAGGGAAAGAAAGAATAGACGCATGTTTTTTGTTTAAAACCTGGATTAGGTGAATGTATTTATATATTACCTGTTGGTCAGACACTTAAAATTATTGAGACAATTTTAACCACTTACCAATAAAATGTTTGTTGTCAGTATCTAATTGAACAACGTAAGCCCCTGGAGATACGTGATGGAGGTCTGCAAAATAATTCAGTGTTAAATCCACTTTTTGTTCTATGAGAATGTACCCAGTCATGTCGGCTATGCGTAACACTCCAAAATTGCCCGTAATACTTTGCATATCAATGAATAATTGTCCATCAAAAGATGGATTAGGAGCAAGCAACAATAGTAACAAATTTGGAGAAGATGCCACATTAGTTTTGCAGGAATCTTGTTGCTCATAAGCGCCCATATCAATCGTATCCAATGCAATTCTTGGCAAACTATCTATGTCTAACAACAAACCAAATGCCACAATATTATTGCCGGCATTCACTGCCGGTGAACAGACTTCAATCCTGTAATTTCCATTGAGTGTATCGATGAATTCTGGACTTTGGTTAAATATGATACCAGAACCAAAAGCATATTCATGGCCAGGTAATTGAAAAGCCTCTGTAGTATCCAGTGCAATAAGACTATGGCTAATGGAATACCCATACAGATTATTTACTTCTCCCATAAAAACAGGAGTATTGTAAAATGTTCTTGATGGGGATACCTCAGGGTTCCAGATAATACAATTTTCAATGACCATTGTATCATGTCGTGGGAAAGCGGCATCGACAAGGGTGTGTGCCTTTGATATTATATATCCGCTATTATTAGCAAAAGTGCTGTTAATGATTCGACCTTTAACCTGTGAGTCGTTAAATATACCACCGGAAAGTCCAACGCATCCGAGATTTTTGGTAAAAACAGAATTGGCCATTTCAAAATGGAAGTAATTCACATCACTTTGATTGCTTGAATTTTTTAATGAGAAGACTTGACTATTGTTATCTGAAAAAACTGAATTTTTGATTGAAATATCAAGGTCGGAAGAACCAGCAATTACCTCCAATTGAACACAATCCGAGCAATTATTATGTGCTATCGTGGTGTGGTTTATCACGAGAGAACATTTGCTGTCAGGTAGATGACCTTCATTGTAAAGTAACATATTCACACTTGGATACTCTTCATCTGTTTCATTATTTTTTTCAAAAATACAATCAGTAAAATTATAAATAGTTTGTTTAGTGGATGATGTAAGAGTACTTCCAATATATAAAGCACTACCACGCACTGCCGTATTATTCTTAAAATCACAGCCCCTCAAATGTAATAAAAGAGTATCGATCTCACTATTATTTTCAAATCGTATAGCACCACCGTAGTTAGTAGCGGTGTTACTTGTAAAAGAGCAATGATCAAAAAAAACTGCGGCATTATACCCTCCCAGTGAAGCTATATTTATTGCACCCGCGGAAGCTGGTAATAATTGACCACCAAGCGGTTCACCAATCGTATTATTTTCAAAACGACAATTCGCAATCAGGGATACTTCTCCAGGGATGGTTCTAACTGCCATATTGACTGCTCCGCCGCCAAAAGCAGCTATATTATTTTTAAATACGCAATTATGTAGTTCTGGAATTATTCTTCCTTCTGATGAATTGTTAAGAAACGGGTTAATGGCCAATGCACCGCCACGATAGGCGAAATTGTTTTCAAAAATACAATTAGCAATAACTATACGAGAGATCAGATTTTCCAGATTTAATGTTAAATAAATTGCACCTCCAGATCCTTCTGGATCATAAGCGGCACCATCGCAAATTTTAAAACCGTCAAGTACAGCATTAGTAATACCAATACCTGTTATCACATGCTTAGAATTGTCAACAGCATAATCTGGCTGACCTAAGTCTCCACTCAATACTGTAATATTATTCTCCCAATCACGCTCTTCTAAGCTAGATTCAGTTCCAGAAAAACCACCATATATTTTTACGCCACTAATAAGATTAAATGAAACTAGTATATTATTTGCAGGTGTAGGTTTGTATGTACCAGTCGATACCCAAATTTCATCGTTGGCACTTGCAACTGCTAATGCATCTTGAAGATCTGTAAATGCATTCATCCAATCAGTACCGTTATTCGCACCAACGGCATTTTGATTCACAAAGATAATCTCTTGCGAGAATGCATGATTAGTAAAAAATAATGAAAGGTAATTTAAAATAAAGTATCGCATCATGTTAGAGAAATCAGTGCTGTCGGCCAGAATAAAAAAACAATAAAACAGAAATAAAACTTCATGAGTAAAGTTGTTTTATAGGCTGGCACAAGAATATTTATGCTACATTGCTTGTACTTCTACGACTGGTAACTAATAACGGATAACTGTTCCCCTAAAATGTACTATCGTCCACACTTTCCAAAAATCCACCAATTTCACCAATCACGGAAGCAATACAGCCATCGTCGAAAGGCGACCGCAGATTGGCAGATTTGACGAGATCGAGGAAGGATTTACTACCGCCCTGGCGGCACAGTTCCACATAGTCGTGCCAGGCCGATGCGTGGTCCTTGCGGTCGCGGCTCCAGAACTGGAAAGCGCAGATTTGCGCAAGGGTATAGTCGATATAATAAAACGGATGATTAAATACATGACTTTGTTTTTGCCAAAATCCTCCACTTTCTAAAAATTCCAGTCCGTTGTAGTTGCGATGCGGCAAATAAACCCGCTCCAGATCGCGCCACACAGCATTGCGCTCGGCAGCTGTCATGTCGGGATTTTCATAAATAATATGCTGGAATTCGTCAATCGCCACGCCATAAGGCAGGAACTGCACGGAGCCCGCCAAGTGCATGAACTGGTATTTTTCCGTTTGCGGACCAAAGAAAAGTTCCATCCAGGGCCAGGTAAAGAACTCCATACTCATCGAGTGTATTTCGGCGGCATCGCTGGTGGGCCAGTGGTATTCTTCAAATTTGAACCGTTGTCCGCTGCTCCAAACCTGGAAAGCATGTCCTGCTTCGTGAGTAAGTACGTCGATATCGCCGCTGGTACCGTTAAAGTTGGAGAAAATAAAAGGCGCTTTAAAATTCACCAAATACGTGCAGTAACCGCCCGGTGCTTTGCCAGCCCTGTTCACCAGGTCCATCAGGTTGCTGTCGTTCATAAACTTAAAAAAAGCATCCGTGTCAGGCGACAACTCGTGGTACATCTTGCCTGCTCTGGCGACAATTTCTTCCGGGGGTACGATGGGTTTAGGGTTACCAGTTTTGAATTTGTAATCTTCATCGTACCAATACAACTGGTCTAGTCCGAGTCGCTTACGCTGGCGTTCATACAAGGATGTTGCGAGCGGTACGATCAGTTCGCGCACTTGTTTGCGGAAATTAGCGACCATTTCCGGGTTATAATCAGAGCGGCGCATGCGGGAGTAGCCCACATCCACGAAATTTTTATTGCCCAATTTTTGAGCGATTTCATGGCGGGTTTTCACCATTTGCTCAAAAATGTTTTCAATTTCCGGCGCTTTTTCGGTGTAGTATGCCCATTTTGCCGTTGATGATCTGCGGCGCAACTCGCGGTCATCAGACAGTTCAATGGGATAAAGGCTGCTCAGATTATATTTCTTTCCCTCAAATTCTATCGTCGCCTGGGCTTTGATTTGCGTATACTGGCTGCTCAGCGCATTTTCAGTACCCAACAATTCGAGAATAGACGTGTCGAAGGTTTTCAGGGAAAGCGAAGCAAGGGTAAAAAGCTGCTTACCTGTTTTTTCTTCCAGTGCTGCGCGGAAAGGAGTATCCAGCAAAGCTTTGAACAGGCGGTTGCTCAATTCCTCATAAAATGGCAGGTTCTGGTCAAAGTATGTATTCTCTGTGGTATAAAATTCATCCCCGGTATTGGCGGTATGGCGAATATAGCACAGGTTATACATGGTGGAAAACTCCTCCCGCAGGGTGATCAAAAGTTCTAAGAGCCTGAATTGATCATCAGCATTGGCAGCCTGCTGAAATGCCGCGAGCTGTCGGTCAAACTGACTGGTTAGCGTCGTCAGATCAGGACGCCTATATTCAAAGGAATCAAATTTTGCGTGCATGTCACTAATTTGGTTAAATGTTTTTTGTGGGGAGGTTGCTTTGTTAAAGATTACTTCTTTTGGGCATTATTCAGCAGGTCCAGCACTTGATTGGTAATATCGAGACTGTCATTGGCGAGCAATACTTGCCCGCCACCTTTTGAGTAGGATAAAATATAATCATAGCCGATTTGGCTTTGCAGGCTTTTGAGCTGCTGTTCCACATTCGACATAAATTCATTGGACGCTTTCTTTTGTTCTTCTGCCAGTTGTTTGCCGAGGCGTTCCTCTTTACCGGCGAGTGCTTCCTGGCGTTTGGTCAGGTTAGCATATTCTGCTTCCAGTTCAGCCGGAGGAACGGTGCCTGCCTGGTATTTTTTCTGGAAAGCATCCATATCTTTCATCAGCGCTTGTTTTTCATTGAGCATGGTATTTTCAGCGCTTTGGATCCGTTGTTCCAGAGCCTGCCTTTGTTGCTTCAACCATTCATATTTTGCATCTAATGTATCAGCATTCACGTAGGCGATCTTTACACCGCCACCAACAGCGGATGACGGAACAATAACAGCATTGGATGCATTTGTTTTTTTGCCGGAAAATTGTACAAAATACAGGTATCCTACCAGGAGAAATAACACTGCATTCAGGATCAATGAAATATTTTTCATCAAAAAAAATTTAAATTTAACCGCTTTAAGCGGAGATTAGTAATTAAATAGCCCGCAAAAGTAAGCACTCCAAATGAAAAATGTACTTTTCATACACTATTCTGTCAGATTGAACAAATGCGGCCTTATAAAAGCAACAGACAAACTACCTTTGCACAATGATTAAATTTATGGTTAGTCTGCAAAGGTTTAATTGGCTGCCGACACTCACTTTGTGCCTTATGCTGGCAGGCGCTTGCAAAAACAAAAAACAGGAAGTCGTTCCTGTAACTGGTGGCAATCCCGAAATTGCCCGATTGAGTCAGCTCCTGAAAGACAATCCAAATAATGATTCGTTGTATTACCAACGGGGCGTGGCGTTTTGGGAACTCGAAGCATACGATGAAGCCATCGGTGATGCCACCCGTGCCATCAGTATTGACTCCCTGAAACCGGGCTATTACCAGTTACTTGCCGATGTACTGATCGACTACCGCCGCCCCAATGACTCCAAAAGGGCGATTGAGGTCATGAAAAAAGCCTGCGATAAATTTCCCGATGATTTGCCAACGTGGTTGCGGCTCAGTGAAATTTATTTGATCGTTCGGCAGCACGGTGAGGCCTTCAAAACATTGGACCACGTATTGAAACGGGATCCACAAAACGCGACAGCCTTTTTTACCACCGGTCGTGTGGCACTTGATATGGGCGACACGACACGTTGCATCAAATCGCTGCAGAAATCGGTCCTGCTCAATGCTGATAATAAAGATGCGTGGATATTTCTGGGGCGTTTATACAGCAACCGGGGTAATATCCTGGCGATACAGTATTTTGACAATGCCCTTCGCATTGACAGCACCGATGTGGAAGTGATGGAATTCAAAGCGGCCCATTACAAACGGGTAGGCCAATTCGATCAGGCATTTAAATTGTACCGCGAAATTATCACTAACCACCCAGACTATTCCAATGCATTTTTTGATATGGGACTGATCTACCTGGAAATGGATTCCCTGGATAAGGCCTGGTGGAATTTTGATATGGCTGTCAAAACCGACCCATTATTTGTTATTGCCTACCACTACCGGGGTGTTGCCTCGGAGGAAAAAGGCAACATGAAAGCGGCAATTGACGATTATAAACAGGCAAACAGGATGTCTCCCAACTTGCCCGAACCCAAGGCCGCTCTTGAACGGCTTAACATAGCAGAGTAAGTCTTATTATGGCGAAAGAAGATATTACACATTTTACCGATACCTCGGTATTACCCTCCAACGGTGCAGCGCGACAAACGCCGCTTTCCACCACGGGTACCTTATTCTGGCGGATTTTTGTTCCGGTTTTCAGTACCGTTTTGCTGTCGGGCTTTCTGGCGGCATTTGTACTGATTCCCGAGGAAGAATTATACCTTTCCTTCCCGGCTAACTGGGCCCGGCTGGTGATTGCGGTCATTTGGCTGCTTTGGGTTTTCCTCATGTACCACACTTTATGGCGGTTGCACAGGGTAGATGCCGATGCAGCGCATGTGTATGTGACCAATTACTGGACAGTAGCCCGCTACCCGTGGGGTGACGTGGAAAAATGTACGGAAAGCCGGCATCTGGGTCGCCGCATTGCCCATTTGCACCTCCGTGCACCTGGTCGTTTCGGGCAAAAAATTTCATTTCTTCCATCTTCTAATTATAACACCTGGATGAAAGAACATGGGAAAGTTAGGGGTTAGGGGTTACGGGTTACGGACTGTAAATTTAATAAATTGTAAATTTAATAAATAATGGAAAATAAAATTGAACATACCAGTGAAATAACGATAAAGGTGGGACTTGATGGGGAAAAAGTGCCGGTAAGTATTGATTGGGCAGCCAGCGATATGCATCCTGCCGGAACAAGCGAAGCCTGCAAGGCCATGGTGATTGCGCTGTTCGATGAATCGCACCGCGATACGCTGCGCATTGATTTGTGGACGAAAGAATTGCAGGTGGCAGAAATGGATCGCTTTATGTACCAGGTATTACAGTCGTTGAGCCAGACCTACCTTAAAGCAACCAACAACAAAGCCCTAGCTGAAGATATGGCCCGTTTTGCACAGTATTTTGGCGAAAAAACGGAAATTGTTCCTAAGTGATTTCGCATTTACGATTTACGATTGATTCGATTTACGATTTCTATTGTGTAAATCGAATCAATCGGAATTGAAGGCCGGCTTCGTGTCCGGCACATGTTACCTTTTCGCCAGAAAAGGCGAAAAGGTAACATGTGCCCAATGCTGCCCAAAACGAAATCCGTACTATTATACTGCACGCCGCCTGAAAGGCTACATTGAATGTCATACTGAGGGCTCGTAGTCAATAGCTTAGGCCAAAGGCCATGCACAAAATCTCCCGGCGCGAAGTATAAGTAAGAATTTCCATTTGGAGCCCTGCCAGGGAGCTGTCACCATTTCCGCAGAAAAAACGGAAAGGCAACATCTCCCAATCCCGGTTATTGCTGCCTGAAACAATAGGTTGCCATTAACATACCTTGATATTTAAATATCTGGTTAACCCGGTATTCGCATTATTGATTGTAAATATGTTAATTGTTGCGGTGGGAGGCTACCGCAACAACGCTACTTCTTTTTCTCTAACTTTTAAACGTTTCAATAACGAAACATTTTTTACAACTTGTCACGCTCCTGGCGTGCCCCGGCAGCGCTTTATACATCCAAAATAAGCAACGTGTCACAAATAACTTTGCCCAGACCACCCGGACAGTCGACTGAAACACGGAATAAACCCGGCTGATAAAATTGTATAACAGCGTTAAAAAAACGTAGTCGCCCTGCGATCCTTATTTTTCCATAACACTACCAGATACTTTTTAAACCAGAACAAGGTGTGAATGATGTAACTTATTTCAGAAATTATGCAATACAGTTCCTTTAAAATGTGCTCACCTTTGTTGCCTCAGCATTATACCCGGTTAGACGGTCGTTGCGACGTAGATTTATCTTTTTGCGCAGTTCAATCAAAATACAACCATGAAAAAACAAACTACTCACGGCACAAAGCCGCTTTTATTAACCCTTTTGTCATCCGGCTTGCTGGTTATTTATTCCTGCAACTTTGAAGTTTTAAAAAAAGGCCCGGTTGAAAAAGCGCCTCCGGCAGGACACATACTCGAATACGGCACCAACGCGCCGATCCCAAATGCGCTGGTATATATTCAGGAATGTGAATCTCAATCTTTAGGCAATATATCGTGCCAGCAAATTGATACCGTATTCAGTGACGCTGACGGTTATTATCAATTCCAGGCTTTGTAACCGTACTCTTATTTTCAACCGAAACTGAAAAAAATATACGGGGTATAAAATTCACGTGGGCCATTTAGGTGCACAATGTTAATGGCACCATTATTATTTGCTAATCCCAAAAAATGCCTGTATTATTGTACAGTCAAGATGAGAGCGGTTCAATTCATCCTTCATAAAAAAACAATCAATACAAACA
>JBILHQ010000126.1:0-18466 GCA_044350415.1 Saprospiraceae bacterium
GCGGTGCCGCCTTTTTCGTCGTCAAAATCGTAATCAGCATCGTCGTAATTGATATTGACCGTCATGGTGATCGAGTATGGGTCCTTGATGAACCTCTTCCCTTCGTCCGATACTTTAACGATACCGAACTGTTCGATTTCCTTGTAGATCAGGTTATTGATCATCGCGTGCCGGATCACCGAATTCCAGAAATTCTCGTCCCTGTCATCACCATAAGCGTAATGTTCCAGTTCCGTGAACTTGAAATCTTTCATTTCCTTGGTCTCGCGGCCCATGATAAAGTCGACAATGGTACGAATAAGGTAGTTTTCGTTGAGTTCCAACACACTGTGCACCACAGCGGCCATTTCCGCTCTCACATCCATTACCTCTTTCGGATTGCGGCAGTTGTCGCACATCTTTCCACACCGGTCCACTTCATATTCTTCCCCAAAATAATGGAGCAGGAACCTTCGGCGACAGGAGGCTGTTTCGGCGTAAGCCACCACTTCCTGCATGAGTTGCGCGCCCATTTCACGTTCTGAAACGGGTTTGTCACGCAGGAATTTTTCGAGGCGCAGGATATCATTATAGTTATAAAACGAAATACATTTGCCTGCAAGACCATCCCGGCCTGCACGGCCAGTTTCCTGATAGTAGTTTTCGATGGACTTTGGAATATCGTAGTGCATCACAAAACGCACATCGGGTTTGTCGATACCCATGCCGAAGGCGATGGTGGCACAAATCACATCGATATTTTCCATCAGGAAATTATCTTGGGTTTGGGCGCGGGTTTTGGGATCGAGTCCGGCGTGATAGGGCGCAGCTTTGATATCATTGACCATCAGCATTTCAGCGATATCTTCGGCTGTTTTACGATTTTGCACGTAAACAATGCCGGATTCATTGCGAAACTCTTCTTTGATCGTCTGAATAATCTGCTTGATCGTCTGGTCTTTCTTAATTTTCGGGCGTACCTCGTAGAAGAGATTGTCCCGGTTGAAAGAGGAGATAAACGTATTCGGATTAACCATGCCGAGGTTTTTCACAATATCCTCCTGCACCTTAGGGGTGGCCGTTGCGGTGAGTGCAATCAAAGGCACGTTTTTGGCAACAGCATCCAGCATAGATCGGATACGGCGGTATTCCGGACGGAAGTCGTGCCCCCATTCAGAAATACAGTGGGCCTCATCGACCGCTATAAAAGAGATTTGATTGGTGCTGAAAAATTCGATATTTTCCTCTTTGGTAAGCGTCTCGGGTGCCACATAGAGCAGTTTTGTTCTGCCGGAAGTGATATCCGATTTTACCTTCTTCATCTGTGCCCGGGTGAGCGAAGAGTTCAGAAAGTGTGCCACCTCATCCTCATCGGAATACCCGCGAATACTGTCCACCTGATTTTTCATCAGGGCGATCAGCGGACTGATAACGATGGCTGTGCCAGGGAGCATCAATGCCGGTAATTGGTAGCAAAGTGATTTGCCGCCGCCGGTAGGCATTATTACAAAAGTATCGTGACCGTCTAAAAGACTTTTAATGATAGCATGCTGGGTACCTTTAAACGAATCAAAACCAAAAAATTTCTGCAGGTTCTCGTGAATTACATCTTGTTCGGGAGTGGCGGTAGCCGCTGAAGCGCTCATATCCTGTGATTACTTATTAAAATAAATTTTCGAAAAAAATAAAGAGGAAAAACCAAAAAACATCTCAATTTTCCCCGCTTTTCTTAAAAAGCCGCCAAAGGTATAAAAATTTTTTTCATTCCGTGCAAGTATTCAGGTGTTTTTTTATGAATAAATTTTAAAAAAACAAATCAAAATATTATGCTGCCACAAAATATTATCCTGCAATTTTAAAAAAACACTTTGAAATTCAAAATATTAATTGGCGGCTTCAGAAAGCCCGGTTTTGGGTATACTTTTTTGCAAACCAAAACTTATCGTATTTCAAAAATAGTTACCCGCCATGCGTAACTAATGGCAGATCATCAAATTGGTCATGAATGAACCATCTTTGCCAGCTCTGATCAGCAAGCCATAATGTCCGGACGGCAGACCGCGCGAATCAAAATGGATTTGACCATTTTGGAAATGGGTTACGGTTTGGGAGGCAACAATGCGGCCATTTAAATCAAGTAACATCGCATTTACAGATTGATTGGGAGTGAACAGATTTAAATTCAGACTTATCCGGTCATTAGCAGGATTGGGTGTCACAGCATACTGCCACGACCCTAAACGGCCCTGTTCGGCTGTCGTCACCTGCGACACACCGTAATTTTCATCGTTCAAACGCGCTACTACTGTTGCTTTATCCCAGTCAGTATAAGCATCACCTAATATCAATGGCGTCACAGGGCCCACATTGCTGAATGTCTCGTAAGAGACTTTAGTGGAACACGTAAAAGCAAGTGGCAAACCGGCACCTGCGACAATACCGTTGTAAATGAACCGGAGGTAGTAGTAATGGTTGGGTTTGAGAATGACCTTATCGCCAGCCACCGGGATCAATGCTACATTCAGGATGGAATCGGGTTTTAAATTGGCATCGAATGTGTAATCACTATATGCAATAAAAGGCAGGACATCAAAAGCGGTCAAATCTGTACCCAAATCATTGATTCCATCACTATTAGGATCTGCATCATACAGTACCAGATTTACCACATTAGCAAAAGGATCGGATACCGATACAGACGCTGGATTATGGATGCCCAAAGAGGCCCAACGCGCTACAAAGCTGGTATCACCAGTTTTAATCAAAGATGCTGTGGAGTGTGACGACAGGAACCATGGTTCTGCTAATTGGTCAAAAGGCTCTCCACCGACAATCTGAAAGTTATCTGTCGCGAAAGTATGTGGTGTCAATTGAAATTCGCGGTAAAGTGTATCGCCAACCTGGTTGTTTTGCTCCACCCAATACGCCACTTTAAATTTCCCCACCAGTGGTTGAGGTACATATTCCGGGAAATAAAAAGTAGATAACTCTGAAGCACTGATGAACTGGGAACTGGTCAATTCAGTAACAGCACCTGCAGGATCCGTAATGATTGCTTTGGCCGTAAAATCCTGGCTAATGTCCGTACGATTGACATAACGGACTGAAATCAAGTCCAAAGTATCTGCCTGAGCGACCGGGACAGCATAAGCGTATTCCGCAGTCGGCGAAAACAGGTTCAGTCGGCGAAAACACAATTCTGGCTGCTTCCCTGCTTTAAGGGCATTGTCAATAACATCGACCATATTGCGGCAAAAAAGCAAAGAGGGAATCGTTATCGGTGTGAATTCGACGCCACCCATTACTGGCACATTACAGGCGTCGCCATGATTGGCACCATATCCATTCGCCACAGCCATCGCGGCAGCACCTGCTTGTTGTGCATGCAATGCTTTGGTGCCATATTCACAGCCCCCCCGGCGCAGCATCACTATTTTCCCTATGTAGTCCTGAATTAAGGGGGTACAGCCTAAGGAATCAGTGAGACTAAAGCCCCAAACAATGGGAAGGCAGTAATTGCTATCGACAGGGCCTCCCCAGTTGTCCGGCGCACTGAATCCGCAGGGACCTCGCTGGTAAGTAATAGTCTGATTCTCGATCTTCAAATCAAGGACGAAAATCTCGTCCCCTGTGTTCTGGGCGCTTAGATGCAACTGCGCCACCAGCAAAAAAGCCGGTAAAAATATAAGGATTTGTTTCATGGAAAGATATATACTTAGCCCCAAGTCAATTTGTCCCCAGTCCCAGGTCCGTATAGTAGTCCCAAGTCAGTTTAGTCCCAGGTCCGTAGAGTTGACCACAAGCGGGGCATCCATTCGTAAAAACCGGAATGCTTGCGATCAACTCTACGGACCTGGGACTAAACTGACCCGGGACTAATTTACTTCTTCCAGCACAAAACCATATTGCCGTCGGTATCAATTATCCAGGCTCCGTGCAGGGACTTTTGAAATACATTTTCATAATAGCGCTCCGACCGCACTTTGTCGCTGTTGGAGCGGGAAAGCCGGTTGATCAGAATCATACCTTCCGGACGGAGCATGGTGACACAGGCTTCCAGGAACTCCGTGGTTTCAAATTCGGTGGGCATGCGACTGTCTTCAAACAAGTCGATAATAATCATATCGAATTCTTCTTCGCAGACTTCCACGAACACAGCAGCATCGGCGGTGATCATTTCGATAGAACTTTCCAGTCGGGAAAAAGTATACCGGTCGGCCAGGTCAATCACTGCTTCATCCCATTCCACCGCTGTGTAATGGTACCTTACGCCGTGCATTTTTTCTAAAATATAAGGCACACTGCCCAGCCCCAGCCCGAGCAGCAGTACATCCTGATAGCCATATTGTGCAGGCTGGATCTGGGTAAATGCTTTGGCGAAATTGTGGTAGAGGTCGTCCCACGAGTAAATAGCATCGCCACTGAGCAATTGTACCCGACCACGATCAAGCATTACCGTGAGTTCGGGATTGTGGTCAGAAGAAGTCTCTTCCAGTTTCACTGGTGTGATATACGAGAGCCATTTTTTCCAGAAAGGAATATCCATAAAACAAAGGTAGTGTTTTTTTTATCCATCCCACCGCCGGGGCAGGTTCAGTGCCGCAACATAAAGCTTTGCCGGCGGGTACTGGTGTAAAAATTGGAGTATTTCATTCAGGTTGTCCCGAAACTCCATATAATAATCTTCGTGAATTTTGGCTGCTTTTTTGAGCAGGTCGCTGGCGCGTTTCGCCATGTACGGGGCAATCTTATCGGCACGGCGGGCCATTTTGATCAACATTGCCTCGTTGCGACGAATGGCCTCTCCCAACAGGAAGGCACCCAGAATCACTTCGCCAGGTTTGTCTTTGGTTGTATTCACATGTGCCGTAATCTGTCCGTTGAGTGCGCGAAGATCCATCAGCAACATGCCTGGCGAATTGTCGCGATGGGTGCTATCAGGCAAGTTTTGATCGATCAAAGTATGGATGGCCGCTGCGCGGGAGTCCCGGGTAGCACTGCCTTCCAGCAATTCAAAAATCAACCGCTGTACGAGTTTCTTATCTTTTGCCACCAGCCGCAGTAAAAGTTTGTCCTTTTCCTTTGGGGGCATTTGGATAATAGCCACTTTTAAATGGTCGTCCAATTTCGCCATGATACTACTTAATCAGTTATGACTTGTTGCGGTGGCCGCGGCCGCGCCCACCGCAACGAGTCTCTATTTACAAAAAGCAGGACTCACCCCGCCCGGGATGAGTCCTGCTGTTCAGTAACCCATGAAATAATAGCAGGTTCTACCGCTTTTCTATTTTATGCGTTGATATCGTTTTTTTGTTTTTGTCTTGCATATAAATCAGGTAGATGCCTTTGGGCAAATCGCCGATATAGTACCGTTCTTCTTTCATAAATTCGAACTCGCGGAGATTGCGGCCCATCAGACTGAAAACAGAAACATAACCAATGCTCTCTCCCATGTCGTTGACGGAAAAAAATTCAGTGGTGGGATTAGGAAAAACCTTTAGAGAGGCGTTTTTGGCAGACTGCGCGGTAACAGTAAAGCCAAAAACAACAACAAATAAAAATGAGAGTACAGTAAACTTCATGGGCTAATTATTTGAATTTGTGGGCAATATACAGTTATAGAACCCAAACCCACCCAATAGGTTGCATTGTTTTTCAAAAATTTAACATAATTTAGGCAATAATTTAGGAATGGGGGATAATTGACCCTGCGATTCCTGAGTTTACAAGTCAACAAGGCCCAATTTCGGATCCCGCCATCAAAAAAGAGTGTTAATAAGTTGCAATTGATTGGTAAATAAACCTATAATTGTGTGACATTAGTTGGTCGGGTATATACTGAAATACAAATCTCTCACAATTTTGCAATTTATCATTATGAAAAAAATTATTTTCGAGTTTAAATATTTCAATACTAAGGGGGAGGGGTATTTTATTTTACAGAAGCATTCTTTTGTCTATTTTAATTTTTTCAATAAGTTTGCAGATCTTCGCTCAAAATAGCAATTATGTTTACCACATTGATGGCCCATACCTTAATTATTCCGGCCCGTATACCTTACAAAAACCCTGTAACCCTTGCAACGAACTGGCTTCGAATCAATGGAAAACTGATTTTTTCCGAAAAACGTTCTGCATGGCAAAATGAAACTGCTGAACTACCTAATATAACCGATTCGCTACTTTTAATACAAAAAAGGGAAGATATCCGAAACTTACGTCTGGAAATGAATTATTATGGGGAGAAGGTACTCCGTAACTATGATCAGGATACTGTAGCGATTCAGGTGGATTCCATCATTCACTGGCTGCAATTGGTACAAACATATCCAACCGAGCTTCGGTTGGCACGCCATTATTTTTTAAAGATGATTTTGCTGCTTTTCAGCAACTCTGGCAGCAAATAGAACAAAATTATGACTTTACTGATGCAGCTGCTGACGAGTTTGACCGTTTGGAAAATATTTATTCAACCCTGAAAACTTACAGGGAGGATGGAGGTGATTTTAATAGTATTCCGGAGCAAACAATTAACTACCTGAAAAGTAATGTACAAACCTGCGACGAAGCAGGGTATTTGAGTTTATCTCTTTTATGGAGAAACGGTATCCGGGTTCCAGTGGATTGTCAGGAGCCAGAAGCACGGAGTAATGCACATAGGGTAACAGATAAAATATTTGCCAAGACCCCTTTTCATGTCTTCCCGAATCCGGCTAATGAAATGTTGTCCATTACTTTTGAAAAGGAAATCATAGAGGGTCATTTGCGTCTTTGTGATATGTATGGCCGTATCGCAAAAGAGACGACATTTACTGGGAATACAAATAATATAGCCATTGGGCACTTTGCGCCCGGCGTGTATTATTTGGAACTTTATTCTGGTAATACGTTTGTTCAAAGAACCAAGGTTATTATTTCTCACTAATCTGTTTTATTGATATAGAGGGATCGGGCAGTGCCAACTGCCCGATCCCTCTATAATTGTTTCATGCAATGAACAACTTTATTCTTTTTACACTCATCCTTTTTACAGCGAATCTAAAGGCACAATCAATCTGGAACGATACCATTTCACTAGGCTATCCGCGAGCCAGGATTACGGATATGATTGTTGATAATGATACTATTATTGTTTATGGCACTGGCTTTAATAATGCCATTGAATATAAGCAAGGGCTAATTATTGCCAAATTAGACAGTAGCGGAAATGTTCTGCAAAACAAAATACTCCTTGATTCACTTGGTGATAAACTTGCCGTGGACGAATCGTGGGGTAAAATTATTAAAACCAAAGATGGAGGCTATGCAGCAACAGCTGCTCCTTTTTCAAGAAATAGTTCGCTATTAATAAAGTGGGACCAAAACCTTAATATTAAATTTATTAAAGAATATGCTGACTCTGTTAATGCGAGTAGTTATAACTATAAACCAATTGAAGTCTCCGGTGGATATTTTCTTTATGGCAGCATACAGTTGCCGGATTTGAATCATGTAGGTATCATTAAATATGTGGATAAGACAGGTAATCTTATTTGGGAGCGTGAGTTCAACTATGCTCCTCATGGCACCTGGATTGTTGATATGGCCAAAACTAAAGACTCTTTGTTTGTTTTCGCCACAGCGGAAGCACTTACTCCTTTTTCTTTTTTCTCTGTACAAAGTGGCAGGTCAGGAATCTCCTATATTAATTTATATGGTGAAATTGTCAGTTCCTGGAAATCTGAAGCAGAGCCTGAAATCGGTTATTTAAGAAAAGTTATTCCAATTGGGGAGAATGATATTATTACGTATGGCATGGACCCACAAGATGTTATTAATCAAACTATTGTACTTGGCCAACCGACATTAACTAGACTGACTGCTTCCTTTCAAACAAAATGGATACACCATTTTGGGTTAGTTAAACCACTCGATTGGTTACTAACACTTCGGGATTTTACCCAAACATCTGATAATAACTATCTTGGCGTGGGGCGCACAACTGATGGTCATGGCTGGGTCTATAAATTTTCACCAGAAGGAGATAGTATTTGGGGACGTAATTTTCCTACTCCTTTTCCTGACTATTACCCTTATGGTGGAAGATTGTATGGTGCAGGGCTGCTTTCCAGTGGAAATATAGTGGCAGGCGGTATCGCAGAAAATGATCAGACTGAGTTCTGCTGGATTATAAAACTGACCAATGATGGGTGCATGGATACGCTTTTTTGTCAAACAAGTTCCATGATAGAAATACCGGAAATCGCAACAGGTAAGACATTAAACGTCTTCCCCAATCCTGCTAATGAGTCTTTGACGATTACTTATGAGAAGGAAATCATAGAGGGTCATTTGCGCCTATCGGATATGTATGGTCGTATTGCCGGAGAAGCAACATTTACCGGAAACATGACTACTGTTGCTGTTGGGCACTTTGCGCCTGGTGTGTATTCCTTGGAGATTTATTCTGGTAATACCTTTGTTCAAAGAACCAAGGTTATTATTTCTCACTAATCCGTTTTTAATCGTATTATATATGCCGAAATAACCTATCTCCGGTTCCTCAACTCCGTCAAATACCGATTCAATTCCACCACATCGAAGTACAAAACCTCCCTGGGCTTGGAGCCTTCTGCCGGTCCCACGATACCCAATGATTCGAGTTGGTCCATGATTCGTCCTGCGCGGTTGTAACCGAGTTTCATGCGGCGTTGAATCATAGAGGTGGAACCGTGCTGGGTCTCCACTACCAGGCGGCCTGCATCGTCGAGCAGATCGTCCATCTCACTGAGGCTGAATTGTTTAGCTGTTCCACCGCCCTGTTCGCCATCGGGGTGGAATTCGGGCAGGAAGAACGGTTCCGGATAGCCTTGTTGGCTGGCGATAAAATCAATTACTTTTTCTACTTCCGGCGTATCTACAAAGGCCGATTGGAGGCGAATAATATCGCCGCCCACGCTCAGGAGCATATCGCCGCGACCGGTAAGTTGTTCGGCACCACCAGCATCTAAGATGGTGCGGGAGTCAATTTTAGACGCCACCTTGTAGGCGATCCGCGCCGGGAAGTTGGCTTTGATCACACCAGTAATGATATTGACCGATGGGCGTTGGGTCGCAATAATCAGGTGGATGCCCACCGCACGCGCCAACTGTGCAAGACGGCCGATCGGCAATTCAATTTCTTTGCCGGCGGTCATGATAAGGTCGGCAAATTCGTCGATCACCAGTACGATAAACGGCATGAAGTAATGCCCCTTATTAGGATTGAGGCGGCGTGCAACAAATTTGTCGTTGTACTCCGTGATATTGCGCGTTTCTGCTTTTTTGAGCAGGTCGTACCGCGTTTCCATTTCAATAATCAGCGAGTTGAGCGTATGCACCACTTTAGTGGTGTCGGTTACGATCGGTTCTGTCTGATTGGGCAGGAAGCCGAGGAAGTGGTTCTCTAACCGTGCGTAGGGGAACAATTCCACTTTCTTCGGGTCAATCATGATGATTTTGACCTGAGAAG
This sequence comes from Saprospiraceae bacterium, assembly GCA_044350415.1. Lineage (GTDB taxonomy): Bacteria > Bacteroidota > Bacteroidia > Chitinophagales > Saprospiraceae > M3007. Next base: position 9,470 of record JBILHQ010000126.1, read on the forward strand.
GGTGTTTTTTGTACAGCAACGACATGAGGATCACGTTGATACCCACTGATTTACCTTGTCCTGTGGCACCAGCAATGAGCAGGTGAGGCATACGGGCGAGATCCGCCACAAACACCTCATTCTGGATATTTCTGCCCAATGCGATTGGCAGGTCCATTTTGGCGCGGCGGAAGCGGTCGTCCTGTAAGGTCTCGCGCATCCCCACGATCTGGCGTTTTTTGTTAGGCACCTCAATACCAATCGTTCCTTTTCCCGGAATAGGCGCAATGATACGAATACCGAGTGCCGAGAGATTGAGGGCAATATCGTCTTCGAGGTTTTTGATTTTAGAAATACGTACGCCCCGGGCCGGAATGATTTCGTAAAGGGTAACGGTCGGCCCGATAGTGGCGCGTATTTTTTCAATTTCAATTTTGAAATAGAGGAGGGTCTGAATGATCTGGTTTTTATTGATTTCCAGTTCTTCCCGGTCTATTTCTAAGGTGGAATTGTCGTATTCCAGTAATAATTGCAGGTGCGGATATTCGTAATGCGATAGTTCGAGGGTGGGGTCGTATGGTTCCGTGAGATTGGCGGTATGTTCTTGTACGGCCTCTACGGGTGGTTTGTACTGCATGGCATCCTCTGGCGTCACGGGTGGTGGCGCAGGGGGCAGGTTGATTTCCAATTCTGCATCTTCAGGGCTGAGCGCCACTCTTTTTTCGGCCGTCAATGGCGGCGGCGGCGCAAACAAAGCACTGCGTTCCGCGAGGTCGAATTTCAACTGTGCGCCGGTTGCAGGATTTTCGCCGGCAGTCATGCCAGCCGCTGCGTCGGCCAATTCATCTTCGAGGGTACCCAGCGGGTTGTCGGCAAATACAGGAGAAACGGGTTCGCGATCGGGGTCGGGTATGCTCCGCTCTCTCGCATTGGAAACAGGCGGAACTATTTGGCGGCGTTTGGCATAATTACCGGAGAGCAGGTCATTCCAGGCGTTTTTGATTTCCAATCCTAAGTTCCGCCAGGTAAAGTCTTCCATGTTGGGGTTGTTATTCCAAACGAAAACCGCTACAAAAGCAAACATCAACAGGATCAGGGTGCCGGGGATGCCTACAAAATTTTGTATCCAAAGCCCCACAGATTTTCCAAATTCGCCCCCGACAGGAAACCGGGAGGTTTGGAAAAAGAAGGCAGAAATGACAGAAACGGTGACCATCCATACCGCTACACTCTGCAAGGTGGGGTATAAAACACGCAATGGAAGGCTGCGCATCAAGGTTAGCCCGTATTTATAAAGGAGGAAAACAAACCCGAAAGAAGCTATACCAAAACCCCAATAGATAAATGCATCTGCGGAAAAAGCCCCTAACCGACCCAACCAGTTATCGACCTCTACATCACTGAAGAACATCTCCCAGGAAAACCGGAAAACAATATCCTGATCGTGTTCCCAGGTAAAGAGATAGGAAACAAAAGCGATAAAAAGGTAGAACGACAGGAATAAACATAGCATACCGAACAGTTTCGGTATACGCTCGTCGTCGAAGCCTAATGAGAGTTGCCTGCGTTTTTTGGCCATAATTAGTAATAATGACTCGTTTCGTGGCTGGTCCGGACGCTCCCACTTCAACAAGTCCAGTGCAAAGGACGGTTTTTTTTTTCAACTATTCAAATCCCTTCCCTTCGGTAATGCACTTCCAGTCGTCGGTGCGAAAACTACCTGCCGGAAGCCCCTTGCTGTTGTACACATTGGCGTCGGTGGGGGCATCGCTCCAGGCATACCGGATGGCGATCGGTTTTACGCCCTCCGGATGATAAACCACAATTTGTCCTGCTCCGATAATCTGCGCCTGTGCATAGTAGAATTTTTTATCCGCACCTGCAATTTCAAATCCGCGTACATACCCGAATTTGTCTTTCGCCATCAATCCTTCACCGACATTGTCGAAGTTGAGTACCGCGCTGGCTGCTTCCCAGGTGACTTTGCGCAACTGCGGACCTTTAGAAAGGGTATCTCTTCCATAAGCGACAGACATGGCGCTCAGTGCCAGTCGTTTACCGACATCTTGTTTGTTGCGGGGATGGATATCATCTGCGGCACCGATATCGATGGTGACGGCCATACCTGTATTGGGCAATTCGAGCGCTTTTTCCTGTGCTTCCCGGAGTTCAGCCCAGGCGCTGCCCACGTTCGCCGAGGCATCGTGCCCAAAAGAGGACAATTGAACAAAAAGAAACGGAAATTCATCATTCCATGCTTGGCGCCAGTCCTTAATCAGAGCGGGGAATGTTTCGCGGTACTGCCAGGCACGTTCTGCATTCGATTCACCCTGGTACCAAATGACGCCCTGAAAAGCATAGGGAATCAAAGGGTTGATCATGGCATTGTAAATACCTGAAGCGACGTTATTTTGTAAATGGGCGAAATGAAAAGGTTCATTCCAACCTGGCATAATATGCCAGCCGTCGCCACTGAGTGGTAAGGAATAATCGGCCCATTTGATCTTCAGTTCACCGGGGTCGCCATGAAGTCCCATGCCCCACCATTCGGGTTCTACTTGTGCGCCAATATGCAGCATCAGGCTATTTTTACCTGTTTTAAGAATGCCCGCGGAAATACTGGCTTTGATTTTATGTTTCACCGTATCGAGTTGAACGGGTTGGCCATTGACCCAGATTTGGGTCACCTGGTCACTTTCGCCCAGCGATAAAGTGGCTGCCACATCATTGAGAAACTCCGGCACATCAATATACCGGGCCATATAACCCCGGCCGCGGAACGCCCACATGCCTTGCCAGTCCCACGCGAGTGGTGCTGATCCACCCGGCCATTTGGAAAAGTCAAAGCCGGGTTGTGCATAAGAAAGTTCATCCTGGGAGGAGACCGCGCGGGGTTCGCCAAAGCAGTACTTCTGGACCCGTTTTTTGAGTAATTCATCGGCCATAGTCCAATCAACCGGATAAGTGGCTGCATAGTTTTTCAGACCTTCCGTTGCGGCCAAGCCTTCTTTGCTGATCCAGGCTTCGGCATGAGACCCACCCCAGGAGGTGTTGAGCAGTCCAATAGCGATATTGGGGCCAAATTGTTCGCGGAGATTTTGGGCAAAAAAGTAACCAATCGCTGTAAAATCGGCGACTGTTTCCGGCGAGCATACTTTCCATCCGCTGCGGGGCGGGTTCAATTTGGCCAAAGGGGTCAGACTAATATCTGTTTCGACCTTAAAATGCCGGATCATAGCGTCTTTGGCGGTTTTGATTTCCACCACCGCATTATTGGCGGAGCGCACATCCCACTCCATATTGGACTGTCCCGAACAAATCCACACTTCACCCAACCAAATATCTGTGAGTTCTACCTTTTCGTTGCCCGACTGTGCCGATAAGTTGAACGGTCCTCCCGCTTCGGATGGAGGGAATACCACCTTCCAGTAGCCGTCTTTTTCGGCTTTCGTCATCAAGGTATGTTCGCCGAAGCGGATACCCACCATTTGGCCCGGGGCAGCCCATCCCCACACCGGCGTGGGTTTTTCCCGCTGCAAAACGGCGTGATCCGTAAAAATACGGGCGAAGGAAATCTGGGCTTTCACCTGATAAAAGGAGAGCATAATGGCGAAAAAGATGAAGAGGATACGCATTAGTTAGTTTTAGCAGTTTCCAGTGAATCAGTTATCAGTGAATCACTGAAAACTGACAAAACTCATTTATTATACAGATTCATCGCCTTATCCAGTCCGATGGCTGCGAAAGTTTTCACGGCTTCAGCGGCGCGTTCGATGATATTGGGCAGTTCGGCGTGTTCGTCGACACTCCATTTTCCAAGGACATAATTCACCTGTTTGCCTTTAGAGAAATCGCTGCCGATACCCATTCTCATGCGGGGATAGGCATTAGAAGCGAGTACTTCCTGGATGCTTTTTAATCCATTATGACCGCCATCGGAGCCATTGGGGCGGATCCTGATTTTGCCATAAGGCAGGTTCAGGTCGTCGCAAATCACGATTTGATTTTCCATAAGGATTTTTTCCTTTTGCAGCCAATACCGAACAGCCTTTCCGCTCAGGTTCATGTAGGTATTGGGTTTGAGCAGAATGAGGGTACGTCCTTTGTATTTGACTTCGGCCAGATCGCCATGGGTATCCTGGCGCCACTTGCCTTCGAGTGATTTACAGAGGTAATCGACCACCTCAAAACCAATATTATGCCGGGTGTTGTCGTATTCATAGCCCATATTGCCCAACCCGGTAATTAAATATTTCATGTAAAAATCGATGCTTTTGAATGGCAAAGATAGGGCCAATTAAGGATTTACGATTGATTCGATTTTACGATTTACGATTTTACAAGGGCGCAGCCAGTTAAGAATTTTAAGGTGGCCATTTTTGTCCGTTTGCCCGTATATGAAGCGGGACGGCGATGGGAATATGCACTGCGTGGTATGTTCTGGAGGAGGGTAATTGCCGGGCTGGAGCAGCATTCGTCATCAATGGCTGCCACCATAAATGCGGGACAACGGGCGGTGTGGTTCCGATCCTGGCGCACCATTGATCCATAACGGAATAGCATAAGATTGGGCGGCTATCCGAAAAGTATGGCACAGCCAAAAGGCGATGCTGAAAAATGAAAAAATGCGCATGATTTGCGGCATTGAGTGAATTGCATATTGGTGCGCTACTTCAAAAGCACCCCTTAATGCAGTTTTGCCAATGTTGCTAAAATGATATTACCACGTGAACAGCAGGTCAGCATGACCCGCCTCATGCATAGCTAACGTCATACATTGATGGCTTTTTCCAATCGCCATTTCCACAGTTTCCCGTTTTCCACATCAAAAGTTTCGCCATCAAATACAAAATTCAAATTTTGCAGCACCTTTCCCGAAGCATTCTCTTCAGCGAGCGTGTTGGCGTAAATGGTGTTTACTTCAGGGTAACGGAAAGCGTGGTGTATAAGTGTTGTGGCGGCCTCTGTTGCGAGGCCCTGATTCTGGTAGCGTTCGGCAATTTCGTAACCGATTTCAACTGTACCCTCCACCGTGGGTTTTCCTTTAAACCCACAAGTACCGGCTACACGGGCATCTAATCCCTGGATAATAATATAATTCCACCAGCCGAGTTCATCGGGATGCGCTTGGAGCCGGTTAAGTGTCCAGGACAGGGCTTCCGGAAAATGATTCCAGTGGTCAGCGAAATAAACGCCACCAAGGAGCGACGATAGTTTTTCCCAATCTTCTGCCACTGCTGCTTCGAGCATGGGGATTGTGGCGGGCATAAGGAACAGGCGTTTGCTGGTAAGCATGGCGATTTACGATTTACGAATGATTCGATTTACGATTATACAAGATTCCGTTGTATTGTTCAATGATCCAGCTCAAAAGCAGGATCAGGAATAATCGTAAATCGAATCATTCGTAAATCCCAAATCAAATAAGCCCCTCTTTGATCAGGTCATGCAAATGTATCATTCCTAAGTAATTGCTGGCATCGTCGAGCACCAATAATTGTGAAACAGCATTAGTGCGCATTTTTTCGAGCGCTTCGACAGCCATTGCATCAGGCATGATGGCGCGGGCCGAACGGGTTTGAATATCGTTGGCGCTGAGTTGATAAAAGTCGATATCCTTTCGCTCCAGCATCCTCCGGAGGTCGCCGTCGGTAATAATGCCCGTTAATTGTCCGTCATCATCAAGTACAGCCGTGGCCCCTAATCTTTTGCCGGAAATTTCGAGTAATATTTCTGTTAACTGCGCATGGATACTCACAGCGGGTCGACCATGGTTTTTATACAAATCTTCCACCCGTAAATAGAGTTGTTTGCCGAGTGCACCGCCTGGGTGAAACCTGGCAAAATCGTCGGAGGAAAACCCGCGTTGGGCGAGCAGCGCAGTGGCCAATGCATCGCCCAGGGCCATTTGAGCGGTGGTGCTGGCGGTGGGTGCCAGATTATTGGGATCGGCTTCTCTTTCAATAGGTGTAAACAGTACAAAATCGGCAGTAGTAGCCAAAAATGATTGCCGATTGGCCGTCATTGCAATCATGGTATTGCCAAAATTTTTGACCAATGGGGCTAAGACTTTGATTTCTGGCGTTTCACCGCTTTTAGACAAACACAGCACTATGTCGCCGGGCTGTATCATGCCAATATCGCCGTGAATGGCATCGGCAGCATGCAGAAAGAGCGATGGTTGTCCGGTGGAATTGAGGGTTGCCACGATTTTCTGGGCAACACTGGCACTTTTGCCGATGCCCGTCACCACCAAACGACCTTTGGAAGCGACGATAAATGCCACACACCGCAAAAAATCAGGATCCTGCTCCAGGGAAGCAGCCAACGCTTCTAATGCAGCAATTTCGATGTGAATGGTACGAAGGGCGGTTTGGTAAACTGTATCGTTGGAGGACATGTAATTTTTTGCAAAAGTAAGGCTTTTTTTCTTTCGGCACAAGTTAGGAATGGTGCTGAAAAAGCCAACGTTACTAACTAACACTCCACCACATTCACCGGAATATGCAACGCCAATCCGCCATCTGACGTTTCTTTGTACTTTGAATTCATATCAAAAGCCGTTTCTTTCATGGTTCTAATCACCGCATCGAGACTTACTTTTGCTTTTGACGGATCACTCTCAAGGGCTATTTGGCTGGCAGTAATGGCCTTAATGGCCCCCATCGTATTCCGTTCGATACAAGGTATTTGAACCAGTCCGCCGATAGGATCGCAAGTAAGTCCGAGGTGGTGCTCCATGGCAATTTCGGCGGCCATCATCGCCTGTGCTGCACTCCCTCCAAGGCATTCGGTGAGTGCAGCAGCGGCCATGGCTGAGGACACGCCGATTTCGGCCTGACAACCGCCCATGGCGGCAGAAATAGTTGCTCCCTTTTTAAAAAGACTCCCCAACTCACCTGCAGTCAGCATAAACCGGACAATATGGTCTTCGGAAAAATATTCGCTGAAACAAACGTGGTACATCAGCACCGCAGGAATAACACCGGCCGCTCCATTGGTAGGAGCCGTGACCACCCTGCTGAATGCGGCATTTTCCTCGTTGACTGCCAGGGCAAAACAGCTCACCCATTTCAGCGTATCCTGGAAAGAATGGTTTCCCCTGCTGATCTGCCGTATCCATTCATCAACACTGTTGTAAGGTTTGCCTTTCATCAACCTGTCCGCCAGGTTTTTGGCACGCCGGGTCACCTCCAGTCCACCTGGAAGCACGCCATCAGTGTGGCATCCCACATAGATGCATTGCTTCATCACCTCCCATATCTTCAACAAATCTGCGCGAATCTGCTCAGGAGTCCGCCAGATGAGTTCATTTTCCCAAACGATCTCCCAAATCGCTTTTTCACCATTTTTACACCACAATTCAAGGTCTTTTCCCAGATCAATGGGATGCGGCAAGGTAAATTCCGATACTGCATTCTCTTCCCCTTCTTTTACCACAAATCCACCGCCCACACTATAATAAGTATGACTTTCCCCTTCATCATTTTCGTAAAACGCCGTAAAGGTGAGCCCGTTGGCGTGGTACGGCAACGCGCGATCCATGTGAAATACCACATCCGTTGCCGGATTAAATGTGATTAACCGTTCTCCTCTGAGATTAATTTTTTGTGTTTGTTCGATATGGGCAATATTGGGATGAACGGCCTCCACGGGGATAGTCACAGGATCATCGCCATTCAGTCCGAGTAAAACAGCCAGATCGGTACCGTGCCCTTTTCCTGTTTTGGCTAATGAGCCATACAGGTCCACCCGGACTGCGATAATACGCGTAATATCAGTTTCCCGCAAAAAACGCTGCGCTGCACGCCAAGGCCCCATGGTATGTGAACTGGATGGGCCAATCCCAATTTTAAAAATATCAAATATGCTGATACGCTCCATTACAATTTGGATTTACGATTAATTTGGGGTCAAATATGCAACAAGTCCTGATACATTTTCGATTTACGAATGATTCGATTTACGATTTACGATGTGGTTCGTAAATCCTGAATCGAATCATTCGTAAATCGCCGTATCTTCACCGCTTGTTTTTGGAACAATGAAAGTTATTATACCCGTTGCCGGTGCCGGCACCCGCCTTCGCCCACACACATACACACAACCAAAACCGCTGATGCCCGTCGCGGGCAAGCCCATCATCTGTTTTATCATTGATAAATTGAAAGATGCCGGGATGACTGATTTTGTATTTGTTATCGGCTATCTCGGTGATAAAATTCGCGATTTTATTGAAGAAATGTACCCGGACCTTACCACCGAGTTTGTTTACCAGGAACATCGGGAAGGTTCAGGACACGCCATTTGGACGGCCAGGGAAGTGATAGAAGATGAAGATGAGGTGTTTATTGCATTCGGGGACACCATTTTTGAAGTGGATATGCGCCAATTGATTGACTCTCCTTATTCCTGTATTGGGCTGAAGCGGGTGAATGATCCGAGGGAATTTGGCGTTGCGGAAACCGATGAAAGTGGCAAAATACTCCGGATGGTCGAAAAACCGCGCATCCCCAAGTCAAACCAGGCGATGGTGGGTATGTATAAAATAAAAGAAGTAAGTGCATTGATCAGAGCGACAGAGCATTTGGTGAACAATAACCTGCGCACTATGGGAGAGATCCAACTAACCGATGCACTGCAATACATGATCGAACAGGGGGTTGAAATTCACAGTATTCCCGTGAGTAACTGGTTCGATTGTGGCAGAAAAGAAGTGTTGCTGGAGACCAATGCGATGTTGCTCAACCAGCACGGCTATGCCAGTGATGCATTTAACCTCCCTGAGTTTGAAAATACAATAATCATACACCCGGTCAGTATCAGTAAGAACTGTAAAATATCCAACAGCATTATTGGGCCGCACGTCACCATTGGCGACCATGTGACGCTGAACCATACCATCGTCAAAGACAGCATTATCGGGAACTTTGCAGCACTCGAAGATGTTGTATTGCGGCATTCCGTTATTGGAAGCGACGCCAGTATCCGGGGTATGAATCTCAGCCTGAACATCGG
>JBILHQ010000299.1:0-5789 GCA_044350415.1 Saprospiraceae bacterium
GTTTTTTAAATTTAGCAATGGTTTCGAGTACTTGTTCCAGTGCATCAGGCGTATGTGCATAGTCCACAATACCCAAAATCCCTTTTTCTAAGATATAATCAAAACGCCCTTCAGCGCCCTTAATATCACTGATAGCAACCAGTGCTTCATTTTTTTCGACACCTAATTCGCGGCAAACAGCGTACACCGCCAACAAATTATAGGCATTGAAGGATCCAATCAACCGGGCGTGCAATTCTTCACCATCCAACACCAGGTGCAAGCCGGTCAGTGCATTTTCGCAGATTTTTGCTTTGTAATCCGCCGTTTTTTTCAATCCATAGGTCACTTGTTTTGCTGTTGTATTTTGCAACATAAAAGCACCATTGCGATCATCTGCGTTCGTAACAGCAAATGCCGTATTGGATAATCCATCGAACAACTTCTTTTTAGTATCCCGATAAGTAGCGAAAGTGCCGTGATAATCAAGATGATCATGCGTTAAATTGGTAAATACCCCCCCTACGAAGAAAATACCAGCAATTCGTTTTTGGTCAATGGCATGGCTGCTGACTTCAATAAAAACATAGGAGCAGCCAGCTTCCACCATATTATTCAGGAGCCTTTGAAGCGCCTCGGCATAAGGCGTAGTATGTGTACTGGGTATCACCTGATCGCCAATCCGATTTTCCACAGTACCTATTAGGCCGCACCGATATCCCAGCCGGGTAAAACACTGCCACAACAAAGTTGTCACCGAGGTTTTCCCGTTTGTTCCTGTCACGCCAATTAGTTTTACCCGGCGACTGGGATGATTAAAGAAGGCGGAGGCCATCCAACCGAGTGCATCAGCACTGTTTTCGACCTGGATAATTATTTTTTCTGACAAATCGCCCGCTAAATCAGCCACATCAAAACGGGTATCACACACGATTGCCACAGCACCCTGCGCCAATGCCTGGGCGATATAGCCATGTCCATCCTGCCCAACCCCACGGATAGCGACAAAACAAGTGCCTGACTGTACCTGGCGACTGTCTTGTGTGACAGCACGTACAGACAGGCTGGTGTCGCCTAATACCCGTTGAATACCTGGTACGTCTTTGATGAGTTCTGCGATTTTCATATTTATTGTTACTCGAAATATTATTCTAAAAATAATATGATGGGCGTTTGTCCACTTGCTCTTGTTCCTGGTGTTACACTTTGCCGGGCTACTTTACCGACCCCCTGCACCCTCACCCTGCAACCCCGGTTTTCCAATAGATAAAGAGCATCTTTTAAGCCCATACCCACAACTGATGGCACTAATTTATCCGAAACAACCCTCCCGGCGACCACTAAACTATCTGCCGAACGCACCAAAAGAGTACCCCAATCGGTCTTTTTTGTGTCGTCGTCTATCCACCTTACACCCAGCCATTTAAGTGAATTTTCGATATCTTTCTTATTTCCTGCATCATAGGAAGGCAGTTGCGCAGCGGCCAATGGCTTTGGTTTGTCAGCGTTAATAGGCGGATGCATTTCTCCTTTCAAAGCGTAACAAGTCCGTGCTACATCCCTGAATACAGGAGCGGCCACCTCAGCGCCGTGATACCCACCAGATTTGGACCCACTGATCACCACAATACAGGAGTATACAGGATTCTCGTAAGGGAAAAACCCACAAAATCCTGCCATGTGCCGCAAAGGACCTTCCGCTTTTAATTTATGGTAATTTAACTGCGCCGTTCCTGTTTTACCAGCGATCGTGGGATGCTGAGAATTAATACTTCTTGCGGTACCGTTCAACACCACCTCCCTGAGCAGCATTTTTGCTTTGGATATAGTCTGCGCACTGGCAATATTGCGTTTAACCACAGTGGGTTTATATTCCTTCACGGTTTCCCCAAACTGCTCTGTTTTTTGTACGATATAAGGTTTCATCATGCGGCCGTCGTTGGCAACAGCATTATAAAACTGGAGTATTTGCAGCGGTGTGAGCAGCAATTCGTAGCCAATACTCATCCAGGGAAGTGTGGTACCTGACCAATCGTCCTCTTTTTTGTTAGGGTCTTTTATATAAGGCTTTTCTTCGCCTCCGATTTCTATTTCAGTGGGCAAATCCAACCCGAATTCGTGCAAGCGTTGCAGGAACCCAGCCTGTTGACCTTTATTCGCGCCATAAAAACCCTGAACCAAGGTCGCTGTACCCACATTGGACGAATGAGAAAACACCTCTCTGATGGTCATAGAATCCAGGCCATGCGGATCGGCATCGATCAGTTCTTCTGTTTTGATCTTTACTTTACCTTTATAAACGGGTACTTTTTGTTCCAGATCATTAATATGACCATCTTCCAGCATCGCCATAAAAGAAGCTAATTTGAACATGGAGCCTGGTTCCATTTTTTCAGCTACAGCATAATTAAAGGTTTCCCAAAGGCCTTCCTGCGTACGCCCGATATTCGCCATTGCTTTTATTTTACCCGTTTTTACCTCCATGACAATGACGCAACCGTGGTCTGCATCGTGACTTTGTACGGCATTCAGCAGTGACTGTTCGGCCACATCCTGCATATTAATATCGAGGGTAGTCACTACATCTTTGCCTGGTTTCGATTCTATTTCCGCCAGATCATTCAGTGGAATATAATAATCTCCAGGGACACGCAGCATCAGTCGCTGCCCTTCGCTGCCGCCCAATGCGGTATTAAAGGAACCTTCCAGCCCAACGGGCGAAGCACCTTCCCGGATATAACCAATAGTGCGTTGTGCCAGGATTTTATATGGCCGTTCTCTTTCCGGCCGTTGCTCAATAATGAGGCCTCCCTTATGCCTTCCCAAGCGGAAAAGCGGAAAATCCTTGAGCATTTTCATTTTCAGGTAAGGCAATCGTTTGGCGATTGGCACGTACCGGATTCCTTTTGTTTTTATTGGATCAGCCTCCCGCAAACTGATCAGCCAATTCTTATAAGCTCCCGGCGTATAGGTTGGGTCAATATGTTCCGACAGCAGCATAGCGAGGCTATCGACATTCGCATCGAACAGTTCCTTGGTCATCCCTTCTGCCTTGGCATCGAAATGAATATCAAAAAATGGCAGAGAAGTAGCCAGCAAACTGCCGTCTTCGGCCACAATGTTCCCGCGGTCACTTGGAGCATCCACCCACCGCAGAAACTGCTCATCTGCTTTTCTGCGCCAAATACTGGCATCTGTTACACTTAACGTAAACAACTTGACAATGATAGCGAGTGCCATCAGGAGCACTGCCCCTGCGACCACATAAACGCGTACCAAAACCTCGTTTTTAATGTTAAGCATTATTGATTAACTAATTGATAATGAAGTAATATTTTATTTTATTTCAATAACTTTAGGTCCTTCGGGTTCCAGATCAAGGCCTGTTTTATCGAGACTTTGGTCGAGTTGCGATTGCATGGACTTGTACATGGTTTCGCTTTTAATCGTGATATACTCCCATTTGAGCTGTTTTATTTCTGTTTCGATCTTTTGAATATCCCGTACTGCTTTTTCAGCCAGGTGTGCATTGGCGATATAAATCAGCATCAGAAAACCCAGGAAAAGAATATACCGGAAATTGCCAAAAATCAATTCCGTGGAAAATCTGCTGAAATTAAGTGCGTTCAGGAGTTTCATGATTTCGGTTCATTTTTTTCTGCCACCCGCAATTTGGCACTGCGGGAACGCGGATTAACACTGATTTCCTCACTGCCAGGCTCAATGGGTTTTTTATTAACCAATGTCCACGGCCGGGTGATGTTGCCATAAAAATCTTTGTCCACTTCTCCTTCCGCATTTCCCGACTTCATATAATTTTTGACTAATCGATCTTCAATAGAGTGATAAGTGATGACTACCAGCCGGCCTCCGGGTTTTAGCATTTCATGGCTTTGCTGCAAAAAGTCGGATAATGCACCTGTTTCGTCATTCACTTCCATTCTTAATGCCTGAAACACCTGAGACAAGTACCGCCAACGTTCTCCAAAAGCATTTTTCTCACAAACACGCACCAGATCACCGGTAGTTTTGAATGCCTTTCCTGCACGGGCATCCAAACAGGCCAGTGCCAATGTGCGGGCGTTGCGCACTTCACCGTAAATACTTAAAATTTGCTGTAACTGGTCGGCACTGTAAGTATTCAAAATATCTGCTGCTGACTGACCTTCCGTCGTATTCATTCTCATATCAAGCGGCGCTTCGAAACGATAACTGAAGCCCCGCTCCGGGGTATCCAATTGGTAACTGCTTACCCCAAGATCGGCAAGAATAGCAGACACCGATCCCAAACGAACACCTTCTGAACGCAGCATCCGTTTCATAAAACGAAAATTCGTTTGAACAAAATGGAACCCCGGATACTCACTAAAAGGTTTTTCCAGCGCATTTTTCCAGGCATCTTCATCCTGATCAAAGGAATACAACTGATCATTTTTTGCCATTTTTGATAAAATATGCGCAGAATGACCGCCGCCGCCAAAAGTCGCGTCCACAAATACCCCACCCTGTGGAATCTGCATCATCTCGAGGCACTCTTTCAGCAATACAGGTGCATGATAGGTTGGGTTAGGTGTCGTCATAGCGGTTAAATCGGTAAATTATCAAAATCAAGATCCCCAATGCCATCATCGCCTCCACCCAATACCTGATTGGCAAGGTCGGAGAAGTCATTAGGATCAATACTGAGTGAATTATAAATTTCGGGCGACCATATCTCGATACGATCATCCATCGCCAGCAAAAGGGCCTCTCCCTGAATGCCTGCATAATCCAAAAGGGGCTTTTGCAGCAATATCCTCCCCGCATTATCGGTCGTTATCGGATTGGCACCCTGATAAAAAGCGCGGACAAACATCCGGTTGCGGTTGTTAAAACGATTCAGGCGATTTATTTTTGTGGAAAGTGTATCCCAGATGACTTTGGGATACAGGGTCAGACACTGCTCAAAACCACGATTCACCACAAAATCGTAACCCGACTCTTCCGTCAGAGGGGTCGGTAACTGTCGTAACAGTGAGGCGGGCATTCTTAACCGGCCTTTTTCATCCGTTGAAACGGGATATTCGCCTATGAGGTTCATGGCGTGCGAGAGAGAGGGACTAAATGAACCACAAACATACACCATTTATTCACATTTTCCCACTTATTCCCACTTATTTTTCAATTCCGCATTAAAAAAATAACCTAAAGTACTGAATATCAAAACTTTAATATAAAAGTATTTTTCCCACCTCTTTTTTAAAAAGTTCAAAAAAAAATAAAAATTTGTAAATTATTCTCCCAAAAACCATTTACAGATTTCCTTAGGCGGCCGTAAAAGCGGCAGCACCAATGCTTTTTTTAAATGAGAAGAAAAACGGAGAAACTATGCCTTAAACCGAAGATTTTGCAGGTAATATTTGGACTATACGCCAAACTTATCTTGTTTTATGATGCAGGATAATCGTCAATACACTATTTTGTGTCGTACTGCAGTTAACGTGCTGATTAAAAAATTACTTTAACGCTCATTTTTAGCAGAAAAGCAGGGTAGGTTTCAGACAAAATTTGATGCCAAAGGAGTTAACTCCAAAAAAAATGATCGTGTGGGAAAAAGTGGTAACCAATATCGTGGTACCTGACAATGGAATCATTAAGCGTATGTCTGGGATTTTTTGTTCCGGAGAACCCATACTTTATGCTTGCTAAGCCGCCTGTCGAAGCATGGTCTGAAAATAATCGGAACTATCTCCGGCTCAATTCATTGTCAATTAATTGAAGAGAATATTCCAATTCGCCCCTGCTGCTGTATTTCCGCGACAATACCCAAA
>JBILHQ010000127.1:0-18324 GCA_044350415.1 Saprospiraceae bacterium
CTGGGTTCCTTTGCCCGATCCTGGAGGGCCAAAAAGTATAAGATTGGTCATGAAAAGCAAAAATATAAATGAGTTGTTTGGAAAAAGGTAAAATTTGCAAAATTAAAAAAGGAATTAACCTTTTTTCAGCAGAGAGGCAAAAATAGGCAAGTAGAATGCAATGTGGTATACTTTTCAAAATGGTTTTCAAAATCAGAATAATTAGTTAAATTAACAAAATATTCAGAATATTATTAGCCAAAAAGCCTGAATTATTCACTAAACTATTTCTATACATATAAAAATTATTCAAAATGCAATTATTTTTTTGCAAATCAAAAAAATAATTGCATTTTTCCATTGCTTTTCTACAACTTTGTCTTCCGACTATCACCTTAAATGCCATCACATGTCTGTTTCTTTTCCCAAAGGGATACTTATAATCCAACTGTTGCTTTTCAGCATGGTTGTTGGTGCGCAAAGCCATGCACATTATTATATTGTTTTTTCAGCACGCGACGCTTCTATACGGCCATTTTCGGTTGGGGGACATGCTATAATATCATGGGGATATAGCGATGATTCTCTTTTGGTTTGTTCTAAAAAATCGTTGGGATTTTATCCCGGAGAAGGAAGAACAAAGATTGAAGCAACCTTAAAATCCAGAAGAGGCCGTTTAGAACGTGGCTATTTTGCCAACGGCAAAGGACTTTTTATGGATCAAATGGTCATCGAAGTGGATTCGGCTGTTTGGGATGACACGCAAGCAGAAGCCGAATCATGGGATTATAAAACTTATAATTTTTTCACCAGAAACTGTTTGCACTTTATGGACAAGGCAGCAGCAATGACTTCACTTAAGTGCCCACGCCCCTATACGTTTTTATTGCGCATGCCATTGAAGCCCGTGAAATACCTTCGCCGGCTTCAACGAAAAAACAAAAAAAGAATAATTTTTTTTGACGAAATGCAGTTTGATCTGAGTAACTGATCTGGAGTACATCTGGCAAGATACTGCAATCTGTCAATTTTTTTACTCAATAAGTCCTCTCCCTTCTTTCACAATACGACCATCTGCCTGTAATTGTTTCATGAGCCTGTCGAGAATACCATTGATAAAATCTTTGCTTTTATCAGTGGAATAATTTTTTGAAATTTCTACATACTCATTGAGCGTCACTTTGGTTGGGATAGTTGGAAAATGGAGCAATTCGCAAAGTGCCATTTTCAGCATAATCATATCGAGAATAGCCACGCGTTCGGCATCCCAATTGTGCAGCATCGGATTGATTTCAGCAAATAAAGCCGCATCTTCCTGACAGGTTTTCCGCAAGAGTTCTTCCCCAAATTCCCGTACAGTTTCATCAGAAGGCGCATGTTCCTCATAAAAATCACCACTGACCGGCAAGGATTTTAAGGTTTTTTTCATGGCACCTGCCACCAACGACTCATCATCGTTCATGTTATTGAAACGATCTTCACAGATATCGATAAAATAATCGTTGCTACTGAGAAACTTATACAGTTCGAGCAGTATTTTTGAATGCTCCGCATCTGTATGGGATTCGGCAGCGATATATTCCTTGTATTCCGGCGTTTCGGCAAATCCCTGGTACATTTTGCGCAGCAGATCGACATCGAGGTCTTCAGCAACGTGGTATTTTTCCACGAGTTTGAGAAAACCAACATGGTTAGCTAAGCTTTTGGTGAGGGAATTGGTGTAAATAACTGGTAAAAACGACTTGTCGTTATCGGAAGGGAGATACTTGGCGCTTTTAGTGGCAGCATCAATTTCAGCCTGCTGGGTTACTTTCAGCAAAAGGTACAGATGAAGAATATAAAGCTCGTATGTTTTCCATATTCCTACATTATAGGCTTTCACCATTTCAGGGAACTTGAGTTCCTCATCACGGTTGAGCATATAAAGTAATTGCATGACTTTAACGCGTACGCTGCGACGACTAAGCATAGTATTTCAAAGGACGTTTATTAATACGGATAATTTTCCGGCTGCAAAGGAACAAACTTTTATGGATTTTCTACAAAATGCTTTGATTTTTCTAGGAGTTCCGGGAAAAATAATTGAAAATCGCGGTCAAATGCATCCAATTCTTCAAAAAAATGAGTGAGTAAACCTTTGTAATCGACCGGCAACGGCAGTCTTTTGGCAAACCGGCTGAACACAAATTCCAGTCCTTCTCGATGCTGGTATCCCTGGAGAAAATCGCCATTTATCATTTTGGGCAGCCGTTCGGCCAGCATCACCGGCATATTGGGACGTACTTTTTCTAGTTGCCGGTAGGTTTTGGGGGTGAAGCTGGCTAGAGAATCAGGGCTGTACTGGTTCCAGGCGCGCACCAGCAGGTGGTCAAAAAGGATATCAGTGACCGGTCCGGCAAATTTTCCGGCGAAGGGTCGCACCCGCGCAATGCTTTGCCGCACCACTGGATGCGTGTCGGTAAAAGAGTCGATGGTGCGGTGCAGGAGAATACCCTGCTGCACCCGGACAGGATAATCCTGCCAATCGTTTCCCTTCACGTAGTCGCCGATGAAATTGCCCAGCAGCCAGTCTTTGTCCCCAAATGATAAAAAGCAATGCGCAAGGTGGTTCATATTTTATTCCTGTATGTTTGTAAGCAGCTACGTTGTACCTGCGTTATTTTTTTCATTGTAAAGCATTCAAAAGTTATCAACTACTGATGAAGCACTACTTGTTTTTTCTTTTTTTTATGGTGTGCTCTTTCCTGTCTTCGAGTTGCGCCCGCAGGTGTACTGCCGATATCAATCTTGGCAATATCGATCTTCAGAACAGTTCCCTTGGTTTTTTACCGGCTTCCCAAAAGGTGTCTACGATGACTTTCAGCAATGCTGCCGGACAAACCCTGGTTTTCAAAGCCAATGAGGGTTCGGGCGAAAGCCGCTTCCCGTACAGTGTGGAAACCTTGTGCGAACGGGGCGATTTTCTCGATAGAACCGTGCAGACAGCCAATTATAACGCCCAGGCATTCCATTATGATTTCAAAACCGCTGACAATGCCTATACGTTGAACATCGATCTTATGCCGCAAAGTGCCGGAACCTACGGAAATCGCAATGATACCATTTTTTATGAAACTTTCGCAGTGTGGGGGCAAAAATTGACAGAACCAACTCGTGTCGGATCACTGACCGTACTCACCCATGAGCGCGGCAATGAAGCACGACTTTCTGACCTTCTCCGCAACAACACGAACCATTACCAGATTGTTGCCGATACGACTTTTAATGGCCGGCATATTCAGGATGCTTTTGTGCCGGAGAACGACGGAAAACAGGCGCTGTTTGTTTTTTATACGAAGGTCGGGGGGATTGAGGCGTTTACGACTACGGATGCAGAAGTTTGGGTGAGGCAATAAATTAAAGCATTTTCACATCAAACATTACAATGAAACAAGATAAACAACCCGTGCATCCGAACCTGCAAAGTCGGAATGAAGTCATTGAATTTGCAAGAAACGTACTTAAGAATAAGGAGAAGTACCTGATTTTGGATACAGAAACGACCGGACTAAGCGATAAGGATATAATTATTCAAGTGGCAGTTATTGACCTTGATGGCAATACCCTGATCGACACCTTGGTGAAGCCAACAAAGCGTAAATCCATTCCAAGAGATGCGAGTGACATTCATGGGATAAAATTTAAATACTTGCGTGGAGCTCCTCATTTTGTGGATGTCCTTCATGATCTCTTACCTTTTTCGAGCAAGAAAAGAAGTTTTTAATTTATAATTTTGAATTTGATGCTCGCCTTATTACACAAACGATACTTGCGGATGATCTCAATTTCAAAACAAATCTTAAAGGAAATTGCGTGATGAAAATATATGCTACTTTTGTTGGGAATTGGAATCCTATTTCTCAAGAGTATAGGTTTCAAAAATTGCCGGGAGCATGCCATACCGCTTTGGAAGATTGTCATGCAACTCTGAGCTTACTTAAAATGCTTTCTGAAGAAGATATTTTGCCTATACCAGAAGGTTATACTCCAATCGCAAAAGAAAAAACTTCATCGATGGATGAGGGATCAAAAACGATAATTGGTTGTTTGTTCGCAATTATTATTTTAATAATATTATACATGGTTATGTGCAAATAGCGTATCAATCAAATTAAAGAATATCAAGAAAATTATATGAAAAAGTCATTCATTGTCCTCTTTTTGTGCATTTACGCATCAATTTTAGCAGCCCAGATGAAGGTCGTACGATCTGTTACATACGTCATAGATAAATACGAAAATAAGTGGCGGCACTGGGGAGGTGATGTGGAAACCATTCGTTTTGCTGCCGTAAAAGAAGTAACAGAAACGGACAGTAGTATCACTATGCAAATCCAGGTAACCAATAAAGATTGGGAAAAAACAGGCACCTCTACTGGGATTGTAATAGGAGGTAATGGCGGTTACGCAGTAGGTGGGTCGTCTATCGAAACTGTCCAAAAACGCACCGGGTTAATTATACTGACAAAGAGAGAGGCGATCCCTCTTTTTGATTTTGAAAACGATATGTATAAAAAATCTGCTTCAGGACAATTCACTGAAAAAGAGACAACCTGGAGTATCACTATTGGTGATCGTTTTACTGCCTCAACAACGTACTCCGGGAAATGGACGCATATATGGACAATCGACGGGGCCAGTTTTGAAATTCCGGAGACGGAAGTGATTCCGATGTTTCGTAAGTTGAAAATAATTGCCGAGATGGTGGATTAGGACGGTCAATAACAATTAAGCCGCCCTGTTCAGATCCCTCGACCTGCGGTCTCGGAATGACAAATCGTCCTATAGGATCAGGTTTATCCGGTTGTTTCGCTACGCTCAACAAGCTACTAATGGGTCGAAAACTGTTGAGCGTAGCGAAACAACCGGGGATACCCTTTCTTAGAGCGCAATTGTCATCCTGAGGCCGCAGGTCGAGGGATCTGAACAGGGCGGCTGGATAGTTACGAAGTCCATGAACCATTACCACTCAAAAACCCGGCGCACCCATGCCGCCATCCACCCCCGTAATCGCCGACTTCATCTGGCCACCAATGAGATGAAAAGTCGATAATTTAGCACCAGTGGGTAGTTCCACCCAGTTTTCCCAGGTAGCTTCGACGCCGCCGACAGGGAGAATAGATGCCCATATTTTAAAGGAGGTGGGTATTCCTTTGTTGTCAGTAATCCAAACATAACTATCTCCGGGTGTAGTGCCTCCTGAGTCGTAACTTACTTTCAGCCCTTTCCGGCCATCGGGCAGTTGCACGATACTGCGTTTAGTACCCGGGTCGGTCAGTTTATAAGGGGCTATCAGCCAAAATCCATCGTTACAAAACATAGAATAAGCCTTTTGATTGGCTTTTACTGCTGCTTCCCCGGTGAGTAATACCCCCGATTTTTTTGCCGGACCAGTTTGCGTTGACAGGTCAAGCAATACCTCTTGGTCGTCCCAATGCACTCGCACGCGGTTTTGGAATTTATCCCAAAGATATTCGTGGCCGCCCCGAAAGGTCCATTTGATCCACTGGGTGCTGTCCCAGGCTGTTTTATGGAGATTGGCGTATATTTGTTGGGTAAGTGCTTCTGCTTCGGCACTTTCGATACCTTGTGGCTCTTTTTCATTAATGGCAAGAGCAAAGAGGAACAAGCCGGCAGCAAGGATAGAAAGAATAGCTACTGAGATTTTGAATACTTTTTTCATGTAAATAAGCCTTGAGGCGTGGATGTTGACTGGATAAGCCGACCCATTAAATAGCTCAGAAGGTGTTTTTGTTGTACTTACACGCGCATTTGCCGAATCGAGGTGCGAAAACTTGAGCAGTTTTGATTTCCAAAGGCCTGTCGGCACTTGTCACAGGGGATTGTCGTTCGGGCAATTTAAAAACAGGGAAGCAATACGCTCAGCGGCATTTTTATCATTGGAGCATCCTGTACTCATTTGGCGATTGCCCGACATACTGTTTAAAAAAACGGGTAAAGTGTTGAGGATATTTAAATCCAAGTTCATGAGCGATTTGGCTGACAGATTTACCTGTATCAAATATGCGCTCTTTAGCCACACCAATTATCTTCGTCTGTATGTACTCCTGTGCTGATTTGCCGGTTTCTTTTTTCACCAAATCACCGAAGTAGTTCGCTGACAAATGGAGTTCATTCGCACAATAAGCGACGGAAGGCAGCCCGACATTTTGTGGTTTGTCAGAAAGAAAATACGCATTCAATAAACGTTCCAGCTTTTCTAAAATGCCCTGGTGTACGTGATCACGGGTAATAAACTGGCGATCATAAAACCGGATACAATAGTTTAACAACAGTTCAATATTAGAAACGATCAGCATTTTGCTGTGTTTGTCGATAGCATGTTCCAATTCATGTTTAATCTTTAAAAAACAATCCTGGACAAGTTTTATTTCCCGTTCTGATAAATGAAGGGCCTCATTGGACTGATAGCCGAAGAACGAATAATCCTGAATATGTCGCCCAAGCGGGGTTCGATTTATCAAATCGGGATGAAAGACAACGGCGTAACCTTTCGGCTGATAAACCCCGAAACTACTATCGCCACTTATCACTTGTCCGGGTGCAATGAATACCAACGTTCCTTCCTGGTAGTCATAAGTATTTTTTCCATACCGCAGATCGCCACATTTGACCTCTTTCAAAAAGATGGTGTAAAAGCCAAAGTAGAGTGTCTGAGCCTGCCGGGGACTTGCCTTTGACAGATCAACCACACTCACCAGAGGGTGGAGTATTTCATTGTTGTTGAAGTCGTTGTATTGGGCGACCGTTTCAAAACGCCTGATGTTATCCATATTACTATTGTTTTAGCGGATCAAAGTTACCGAATCATTCCTTCTTTTCCTATAATCGCGCCCGGATCAGGAATATTGGTAGGTAAATCAGTAATCCGTATACTATAAGGGCAAATAATTACCAAGTCCTTTGTGAGACAAAAAAAGACAGACAATGATGAAGCAAGTATTGTATTTTATGATTTTATTATCTGCTACACTGCCCATGCAGGCGATGGCGCAGGATGCTCCCATTTTCCCAAAAGGGGAAAAATCTCCGAATGTTCATCACACCGGAAATGTTTGGCTCAATGAATTAAATCACCCGGACAGTATCTTTAATTTCAGTATTTCCGTCGCGACCTTTGACGCTGGTGCAATATTGGATTGGCACACGCATCCAAGCGGGCAAATATTGCTTATTACGGCAGGTATCGGCTATTATCAGGAAAAAGGCAAACCGAAACAAACTTTTCATAAAGGGGAAGTAATCAAGTGCCTTCCCGGTGTGGAGCATTGGCACGGCGCAACGCCGGAAAGCGGCTTTACTTATCTGGCCACAACACCCACTCAAAAAGGAAAGACAGTATGGTTGCAAAAAGTAACCGATGAGGAATATTATGGCAAAAAACCTCCTGCTATAAACAACACGAATACGGAGCAGGAAATCATCAATCTCTCCAAGGACAAATGGCAATGGATGGCAGACAAAAATGTAGATAAGCTGTCTTTACTCTTCCACGATGAGTCAAAGTTTGTCCACATGGGTGGCACCTGGAAAAAGAAGGAGGAGATCGATATCATTAAAACAGGAAGCATCTGGTACAAAAAAGCGGATGTTCATGACGTTGCAGTAGAAATTGTTGACGATATTGCCGTACTTTGGAACCGAATTACACTGACGGCTATGGTTCGGGACAATGAAGTAGTGACTGAATTTACAGTTACTGAAGTATATAAAAAGCAAGGGAACGATTGGAAACTGTTAGCCCTGACATTCAGCAGTGTAAGGGACACGCATCAAATTGCACATTGAAATTGTTGCGGTGGGTCTGGCTCGGCTGATCCCACCGCAACAACTCTAATATTCAAAACTTCAACACTATGGCAAAATATAATTTAAAAATAAACGGCAAAACCTTCAAAGTGGATGTTGATTCCACGACACCGCTGCTTTGGGTTTTGCGTGATCATCTCGACTTGCCAGGTACAAAGTATGGTTGCGGTATAGCTCAATGCGGTGCTTGCACGGTTCATTTAGACGGTGCGGCGACCCGTTCTTGTGTGCTGCCCGTTTCGGCTGTGGGAAAATCAGCAATTACGACTATCGAAGGCTTGTCCGAAAAAGGTGACCATCCTGTGCAAAAAGCGTGGTTGGAGCATGATGTGGCACAATGCGGTTACTGTCAATCAGGTCAAATTATGAGTGCGGCAGCTTTGCTCAAAGCCAATCCAAAGCCAAGTGATGAAGATATTGAAAATTTTATGAGTGGTAATATTTGTCGTTGCGGCACCTATTTGAGGATAAAAGAAGCGATAAAATTGGCAAGCAGCCACTAAACAACTCCTGTTTTTCCAAAAATTAGATTTTGAAAAATGATGAAAAATAAAAATAAAAAATCAGGCACTGATAAAGCCTTCGCTGCGGATTTGGGGACTGATGCCGGGGCAGTATCCCGCCGTACCTTCTTAAAAGCCTCCGTACTTTCGGGCGGTGGCTTAATGCTCAGTTTTACCTGGCTATCCAGTTTCAAGCCAATTGATAAAATGGCTGAACTGAACCTGCCGGAGCAATGGAATTACCTGAACGGCTATATTCAGATAACGCCCGATAATATAGTCAAAATCTTTTGTCCGAACCCTGAATTCGGGCAAAATGTCATGACTTCGCTACCGATGATAGTAGCAGAAGAGCTAGATGTGGATTGGAAAAATGTGGTGGTTGAAATGGGTCCGCATGACAATGTGAAATTAGGCCCACAATTTACAGGTGGGAGTAATTCAGTAAGAATGTATTGGACGCCATTGAGAAATGCGGGAGCATCGGCAAGACAAATGCTCATCGAAGCGGCTGCTCAGACCTGGGGTGTTCCGGCAAGTGAAATTACCACTAAAGAAGGGGTAATATCTCATTCAACCGGAAAATCGGCAACATACGGCGAAATGGCCAGTGCCGCAGCGGCCGTGGCTGTTCCGAAAGATGTGAAGTTGAAATCCGTCAAAGATTTTACGATTGTAAGAAATTCAAAGAAAAACACAGAAGGCCTGAAAATAGTTACAGGAAAACCCCTTTTTGGACTGGATTATCGCCAGGAAGGAATGAAAATCGCCATGATTGAGCACCCACCTGCTTTTGGCATGAAACTAAAATCATTTGATGCTGCTCAAGCACTCAAAATGCCGGGCATTAAAGATATTTTTAGTTTTAAATTATATGAAGATGATTTCGAGCAAGGCGGTTTTGATACCCGTACATTCAACGATGTACTGGTAGTGGTGGGTGATACCACCTGGGAGGTGATGAGTGCGCGCACAAAACTAAAAACAGCATGGGAGCCCATCAGCGAAACCAAAGACACAATTGTTGGTCGGAGAGGAGAAAAAAAAGCGGTTGTCGTTCCTGCCGGGCTTGAAAGTACAAGTTCGCACCTTGAAAAAATGGCTGAATACTCAAAAGGTACAGCACAACAATTAAGAAAAGACGGTGACCCGGAAATGGCTTTCAAAAACGCCGTACAGATTATCGAACGTACCTATCATGCTCCGTTTTTGGCGCACAACTGCATGGAGCCGATTAACTTCTTCGCGCATGTTACAGATGAAAACGCCCTGTTGGCAGGACCTTTGCAAGCACCCGGTTGGATAGAACCCACGCTTTCAAAAATTTTAAATCTGCCGGTCGAAAAAATTGAAATTCAGATGACCCGCATGGGTGGTGGCTTTGGTCGCAGAGCGTATGGACATTATCTTACAGAAGCGGCGCTGATCTCTCAAAAAGTAAAATCCCCCATCAAACTTATATACACTCGTGAAGACGATATGACCTATGGTATATATCGCCCGATGTACACAGCAACCTATCGTGCCGCCCTTGATGCGGGTAAAAATTTGATTGGTTTTCACATAAAAGGGGGCGGTATTCCCGAACACCCGATTCACCCCAACCGTTTCCCTGCGGGAGCAGTAGATAATTATCTGGCAGAAGGTTGGGAAATCCCTTCCAATATTACAGTTGGGGCATTCCGTGCGCCACGTTCCAATTTTAATGCAGCGGCCGAACAATCTTTCCTCGATGAAGTGGCCGAGGCTATGGGAAAAGATCCGATAGATTTGCGCCTGGAATTGTTACAGCGCGCTAAAACAAACCCTGTTGGCGAAAAAAACGATTATAACGCAGACAGGTATGCAGGCGTTCTGGAATTGTTGAAAGAAAAGTCGGGGTGGGGCAAACCTGAAAATAGTGACAAAAAACGTGGTATAGCAGCGTATTTCTGCCATAACTCGTATGCAGGCCATGTGGTTGATATGATTATTCGGGACGGAGAGCCATATGTGGAACACGTAACGAGTGCCATTGATTGTGGTGTGGTCATCAACCCCGATGCCGCTATAAATATGGTACAAGGAGCTGTTGTTGATGGAATTGGAAACGCTTTTTATGGTGCTTTAACCCTTAAGGATGGTGCTGCCGAACAGCGTAATTTTCATAATTATCGTATCATTCGACACCACGAAGCACCCCAAAAAATAGCAGTGCATTTCATTCAAAACGATGTTGACCCAACGGGCCTGGGCGAGCCGCCCTTCCCCCCCGTTTTTGGAGCGGTAGCAAATGCGTTGTATAAGGTAACCGGCAAGCGGCAATACAGGCAACCGTTCATGGTTGAAACGCCGGATTCGCAAAGGTGAGGGATTGGATGCCAGCCTGACCGTCAATGCAATCAAAGTCTTGTTAATCCACATACCCAGAAGTTATTTGCTTCTGGTAGTGATTGGATGCCAGCCTGACCGTCAATGCAATCAAAGAGGTGCTGTTTCCGGTCATAAGTACTGCCCAACAACAGGCAAACAAAACGACCGGAACCGTAAAATAGAGTTGTTACATTTTGAAAGAGAGCAAAGATTAAATTACAGCAACAGTTTTCATTTTTTTTAAACTTCCGGAAAGTTTGCAGGCAAATAAAAAACGGCTCACACAGTGTTACCTGTATAAGCCGTTGAAAATCAATGTGACCTCGATGGGATTCGAACCCATGACTCCTTGATTAAAAGTCAAGTGCTCTACCAGCTGAGCTACGAGATCATCCCCACTTTCATGGTGAGGCTTCTTGAAAAGCGGGGCAAAGGTACGACGGGAATTAGGTACCGTCCTAATTTTTTTTAAGAATTATATAAAATAAATTGAAAAAGGTTTTTGGGGAACTATTTGAAACCAGAATTGGCTAGACAATAGGGCACATGGGAAAGTGGTTAATTAACTTTGTTCAAAGATGTAGAGGGAAGTCAAAAAGGTGCGCTGATGATGTTTAATTTATTCTGTGTACCTTTGTAACCTAGATTGACTTGAATATGGAAAGTAAAAGACAGAAACAAGTGGGTGAGTTGCTCCGCAGGGACTTTGGCATGATTCTGACCGAAGAAGGGAGTATCATTTATGGCCGCGATAAATTAGTCACTGTTGCTCATGTGCAAATGACACCGGACTTACTCATTGCCAATATTTATATCAGCGTATATGGCACTGATTTGAAACAGGAAGTAATTGAAGTAATTGAAGAAAATTATCCCCGGCTTCATCAGGCCTTAGTCAAAAAAATGGGGAAACAAATGCGGCGTATGCCCGAACTTAAATTCCATCTTGACGATACCGTCGATGAAATGTACCGTGTGGCAGAACTGCTTAACAGGGTAGGAAAGGAAGATCAGGACAAGTGATTTTGATTTACGGTTGATTCGATTGATTTAACCCTGTTATTTCGCGCCATTTTTTGAGCGATACTTTTCATGGTCTTTACCGGAATTGATACACATTTTTTTTCCATATAACCCATCATTTCAAATAAAAGGTCCTGAGCGGCTGGGTCAAGTGCTGCAATTCTTTCATTGAAAACCGTTGTAATGGCATGTTCCTTCACCGATTTGATCGCCTCAATCATAGGGGAAAGCGAGCGCTCTACCTGACGGTCGTGCCAAATATAGCGGAATCCTTCAAGGCGGTCTGAAATGAGGTGTTCTGCCTGCTGTCGGGCACATTCCCGGTAAGCTAGGTGGTCTTTTGCGGTGTCACGCAGACCTTCTATTTCAATAAAATGGACAGGGTACTGCGAAGGAATAAGGAGATCCACGTTATTCGGCACTGAAAAATCCACGATCATTTTTTCTTGATGGATGCCTGTAAAATGCTGGTATATTGCCGGTGTTAAAACGGGATTGATAGCCCCTGTGCAGACCACCATGGCGTCAAAATGCGCGGCGAACTGCGGCAAGCTACTCAGAGGACGTGCTTCGCCTTGTGAAAACAACGCAGCGAGGTCTATTGCCTTTTGCAGTGTACGGTTAAATATGGTAACGTGTTGAAAACCGTCTTTAATTAAAAATTTGCAGAGCAGTGCATTGGTGGCTCCTGCGCCTACCAAAACAACATGGTGTTCCGGAGTAATGCCCTTTTTGCGCATTTCCCCATACCCCAGCGCCACGATGGAAAGGGCTTTTTCGCCGATGCCGGTATCATTAAACACGAGTTTGGATACTTCAATGGCCTGCGTCATCAGCAATCGGAAATGATCGCCGGTGAGTCCCCAATTGCGGCAACGCTCATAAGATTCGCGCAACTGCCGAATGATTTCGCGCTCCCCCACCACCAGGCTGTCCATCGCTGAAGCAACTTCAAAAACATGACGTACAGCATCGCCCCCATTCAATATCTGAAATTTCGCACCAGCAGACGCTGCCTGTTGCGCATTAAGCTCCGGACG
Source organism: Saprospiraceae bacterium (assembly GCA_044350415.1). Lineage (GTDB taxonomy): Bacteria > Bacteroidota > Bacteroidia > Chitinophagales > Saprospiraceae > M3007. Next base: position 12,767 of record JBILHQ010000127.1, read on the forward strand.
CATCAGAACAGCCAAATTGGAACGCAACAGGGCCAGATCGGCGGTTTCCTGGGTATAAAAACCAATCATAATCCTGTTACAGGTAGAGAGAAAAAACAGTTCTTCCCAACCAAAAAAATCTTTTACCGCATACAAACGAGCAGACAACTCCGCTGGGTCCGGGACCACACGGCCTATCTCATCAAGAGTAGAAGTGCGGTGCGTAAGGGTAACAATATGATATCCTTTGAGCATAATACAAGTAATATTAGAAGACTGTTTTTAAGGCCCACAAAGATATTTCTAAGCACAGCGTAATATTGTCACCTGATTGTCAAGGCATTACGACTGGTTTAATTTGGAAATAGTCCAGATAAGCAATTAAAAGGTCAGTCCAAACATACTTCAATAACATACCTTTGCTGTTATGACAGAGAAACAACGCGCTTATCTGGCGCTTCATTTTTGTGTATTAGTGTGGGGTTTTACCGCTATTTTAGGTAAGTTCATTCAATTAAATGCTGTTTCATTAGTTTGGTGGCGTGTACTGTTGTGCTGGACTGTATTGATAGGGATGGTATCAAAAGACCAATGGGCAGCCATGACCCGGGCGAAAATGTACCGGCTGACGGGTATTGGAATGATGGTAGGGGTTCATTGGCTTTGTTTTTACGGTGCCGTGAAATTGTCGAATGCATCGGTAGCGGTGGCTACCATGGCCACCACAGCATTTTTTGCCGCATTAACAGAACCATTTATTCTTCGTCAACCCGTCAAATGGTACGAACTGATGCTGGGCATTTTGATTCTTCCCGGGGTAGCACTTATTGTGGGCGACCTTGACTGGCAGATGCGTTGGGGATTTGCGGTTGGAACCATCGGTGCGTTACTAGCGGCGGTATTCAGCACCCTGAATAAAAGGGAAATAAACCTGGAGCCGACTCCCCCATTTATTATGAGTTTCTTTGAACTCTTTGGCGGCTGGTTAATCACCAGTGCAGTATTACTTTTTCTTCAGCCTGGCTGGGATTCTTTGATTCCGCAGGGTTATGATTGGATATACCTGCCACTTCTGGCATTTGTATGTACTTTATTGCCTTACAATTTGTCACTGCTGGCCATGCGCCATATTTCCGCTTTTGCCACTAATCTTACCATTAATCTGGAGCCTGTTTACGGGGTACTACTGGCCATTGTATTTTTTCGGGAAGACAAAGGATTACGGCCTGATTTTTATTGGGGCGTCCTTCTGATTTTATTGGCCGTATTCAGTCATCCGTTTATCAAAAACCGGTTTGAGCGGGTTAGTTAATTTAGTCCAAGGTTTTTTAACCGTACACTTTTTTTCAGCCTTGGCTGAAAAAAAGTGTACGGTTAAAAAATCGAAAAAAGTGCCTGGCTTCACCAGGCGTTTTATCAGTTCTTTTTTTCATCCAACATGATACCTGTTTTAACCATCCCTTCCATTACCCCATATACGTATTTCGTGGTATCTGTTTGTTGATAAATGTTAGCATTAGCACCGAAAGTAAGTATGTTAAAATGCTTGCTCAGTTTTTCAAATTGCTTTTCAGTTAGCCGGTTAAATATCGAAAAAGAAGCAGGGTCCATCGAAAGGTGTGGTTAAAATTAATTAATTCAGCGCTTTTGGCATCAAATTGTCAAAAAGCAACACCGCCTGGAATAAAAACAAAGCTGGGCGGCCCTGATCCTTGTCGAAAAAATATACTTTGCAAAAACGTTTTGAATCACCATTTAAAACTTGTTCATTTGCATTTGCATAAAAGCAAATCGAATTATGGTACAACCATTTACGCTTTTTACAGATTTTGATATTGCACTGTACCAATCGGGAAAGCACTTCCGCCTGTATGAAAAGATGGGTAGTCATGTGAAGGAACATAACGGCAGAAAAGGAGTGTACTTTGCAGTTTGGGCCCCCAATTCACAACGCGTAAGTGTAACTGGAGACTTCAATGGGTGGAATCCCGATGCGCATGTTTTATTACCGCGATGGGATAAAAGTGGCATTTGGGAGGGTTTTATTCCTGGAATTGGCCATGGAACCACCTATAAGTACCATATTACAATGCACAATGGCGCTAGCCTGGATAAAGGGGACCCTTTTGCCCGCAAATGGGAAACACCTCCGCGCACTGCCAGCGTGGTATGGGATAAAGAATATACCTGGGAAGATACCGATTGGATGAAACGCCGCGCTGATCTGGCAGGCAAACCACAACCCTGGTCAGTATATGAAGTTCATTTAGGATCCTGGAAAAAAATAATCACGGAGGGCAACCGCTCTCTGAATTACCGCGAACTGGCCGAAGAGCTGGTTGCTTATGTGGGTGATATGGGATTTACCCACGTGGAGTTCATGCCGATAATGGAGCATCCCTATTTCCCTTCGTGGGGATACCAGATTACGGGATTCTTTGCGCCCACCAGCAGGTTTGGTGAACCGGAAGACATGAAATACCTGATCGACTGTTTTCATGCAGCAGGTATTGGCGTTATTCTCGACTGGGTTCCATCACATTTTCCGGGCGACACTCATGGTTTATACCTGTTTGACGGTTCGCACCTGTATGAATATGCCGATCCCAGAAAAGGTTTTCAGCCCGATTGGAACAGTTATGTTTTTGACTATGGTCGCAATGAAGTGCGTTCGTTCCTGATTTCCAATGCTTTGTTTTGGCTCGAACGGTATCATATTGACGGCTTACGGGTTGATGCAGTAGCATCTATGTTGTACCTGGATTATTCGCGAAAAGAAGGGGAATGGATTCCGAATGTTTATGGCGGAAGAGAAAACCTGGAGGCGATATCGCTGCTTCGGGAGTTTAACGATACGGTTTATAAAGAATACCCCGGCGTGGAGACTATTGCGGAAGAAAGCACTGCATTTGCCGGGGTGAGCAAACCTACTTTTGAGGGTGGGCTCGGTTTTGGTCAAAAATGGATGATGGGCTGGATGCATGATTCCCTCAATTATTTCAAACGCCCCTCTATTTTCCGCCGCTGGCATCAAAGTGAGATCACTTTTTCGATGGTGTATGCCTTTTCTGAAAGGTTTATGCTGCCATTGAGCCACGATGAGGTCGTGCACCTCAAAGGGTCGTTGTTCAATAAAATGCCCGGCGACGAATGGCAAAAACACGCGAATCTCCGGGCATTATTCGGTCAGCAATGGACTCACCCGGGAACACAGCTGTTGTTCATGGGTGGCGAAATCGCTCAAACCACCGAGTGGGGACATGATCGTGGCGTCACCTGGGAACTATTGCAATATGATTACCACAAGGGTTGCCAGCAATGGGTTCGGGCGCTCAATAAATTATATACCCAATACCCGGCGCTTTGGCGCCATGCCTTTACTCCCGAGGGCTATGAATGGATAAGTGGCGACGACACCGGCAACTCAGTTTTGTGCTACCTGCGCAAAGGTGACCCCGGCGATAAATGCCTCTTGGTGGTATGTCACTTTCAAACCAATACTTTGGAAAATTATTCTGTAGGGGTACCTTCAGGAGGTGTCTGGAAAGAAATTCTGAACAGCGACAATAAGGAATATGGTGGAAGCGGGGTACTGAATGGAACGGTAAAAGCCCAAAAAGAGCCCTCGCATGGACAGGAATATTCTGTTTCGTTCAGCATTCCACCTTTGTCAGTGATGGTATTTGAAGGTGTTTTGGCCGACAAAAAAGATAAAAAATCGGTAACGCCATCTGCTAAAGAAAAAGCAGCCCCTAAAACCAGCACGCGTAAAAAGCCGGCATGAACTAAAGGGCTTTCAAACGAAAGAGGTAAGATAAAATGGCAAAAAAACAACCCATCAAATCTATTCCGGTCCGCCCGGTAATTCAAAAAGTCGATACCCCAGCCGAATGGCAACCCTGGGTATTAGCGGCATTGGTATTTTTTATCTACGCTACAGGATTCTCCAATCCAATGGTGGGTATGGATGATCATACCGCTACGATTGATAATCCGGCTGTAAAGGAATTTTCTATATTCGGTCGGTTCAATTTGGGTATGTATGCACCGATAACCTGGTTTTGTTATGCCATCATTCACCGGCTCAACGGTGGAACTGATTCCGGTACACTTTATCATATCATGGGTGCATTGGTACATGCATTCAATGTGTTTTTAGTCTACCGGTTGTTCCGGAAATGGGAAGCACCTGTGACAATGGCCGCAGTGGTTGCCTTGTTTTTTGGCATTCACCCCTTGCAAACAGAAGCAGTTTCCTGGATTGCAGGCTTTAGTACACCATTATTCGCCATGTTTTCGTTGCTCGCATTGCACCAGTGGACGAAATATGTCAAAAGCGGCACCGGTTGGGACAGGTCATATTGGCTGGCATTCGCTGCATTTCTGGCGGCCTGCCTGAGTAAATCGGCAGCTGTTATGTTACCTTTGTCCCTGGTGGTGCTGGATATTTGGTGGAAACGCGATGTGTGGCGACATTGGGCAGAAAAGGTTATATTTTTTGCAGCTTCGTTTGTCTTTGGTATTTTGACAATGTATTCCCGCGTTCATGAAGGGCGTGCGACTACTGCGGAAAGCACCTACAGTCCATTCGAGCGTTTTTTTATGGCTTGCCACAGCGTATTATTTTACTGGGGAAAAATCTTAGCCCCCCTTCACCTGAGCATTTGGTATCCTTTTGTGAAGGACAGCAACGGCAATCTAACAACGTCTTATTTTGCAGCACCAGTGATTCTTGCAGCCATCCTTGGCCTGGCCTGGTGGAAAAGAAGGGAATGGCCTTTGCTATGGGCGGGTATTTTATTTTACTTAGCCAATATCGTATTGGCTCTGCCTTTCCGCACCCTGGGTACATTTGAACTGCGGTCCGATCGGTACAATTACCTGGCTATCCTGGGAATGCTGCCATTAATTGCCTGGTTGCCGGTGTACCTGAAAGAAAAACAGCCTGGGTTGGTCAATCTTGGTTGGGGTGTACTTGGTGTGCTCGGCATCTTCTGGACTTACACCACGATTAACCGTATAGGCGATTGGAAAAACACGATGACCTTGCTCAATAAATCAATCGCAGTACAAGGTGACAATTTTGGCAAAGCCTATTACTGGCGTGGCATGGAATTCGGAGACAAGGCCAAATCGCAAAAAGACTGGCAAAATGCCATCAGTGATTTCTCAAAAGCGATTGAACTGAATCCGGAACTAACAGAATGTTACAAATATCGCGGTGCGCTTTATGGCATTACTAAACAGTACGATAGATCGGTCGCCGACCTTACGGTATACCTTAACACCAAACCCAACGATGCCGAATACCGCTTTAACCGGGGATTGTCGTATCTAATGCTGAATCGACCGACCGAAGCGGTGGCAGATATGAACCTGACCCTCAAAAATAATCCGAAATTTTATCAGGCATACCTCACCCGCAGCAATGCCTACCTGATGCTCGGCGATACCATAAAAGGACAGGCCGATCTGAAAGAATACGAACAGAGGGCAGGTCAGTAGTTATAAGTGATGAGTGATGAGTTTTGTTGTGCTGACCGTAGAGTATGGTGTTGCGTAAAACATCATACTCTACG
>JBILHQ010000003.1:0-67979 GCA_044350415.1 Saprospiraceae bacterium
GGTGGCGGTGGCGACCGTTCCCGCTACGAACGCAGTGATCGTGGCAGTTCCGATCGTCCGAGATTCGATCGTGGCGACCGCAGCGGTGGCGGCGATCGTGGCGACCGCAGTGGTGGTTTTGACAAAGAATCAGAAGAAAGCGTATTTTCTAAAAAAGTTAGAGCTGGCAAACGCCGTACTTACTTCTTTGACGTTCGCAAAACCCGCGGTGAAGATTATTTCATCACGATCACGGAAAGTACGCGACGGGAAGATGGGTTTGGTTACAAACGCCACAAAATTTTCTTGTATAAAGAAGATTTTAACCGTTTTGTCGCTTCTCTGAACGAAGTGGTGGACCATGTTAAAACGGAATTGATGCCAACCTTCGACTACGAAGAGTTTGATCGTCGCCAGGCCGAATGGGAAGCCCAAAATCGCAATGAAGATGATGATTTTGATGGAGACAGGCCTGAAGAACCTGCGCGTACTGATGATGACGATTTTTCAGAAAAAGAGGAAAAATCCGACGAACCAAAAGCAGAAAAAGATGACGATGATGTATCCTGGTAATATCAGTTTACAGAATTGAAATTTTTCTTCTGGTTGTTTCGTTTCTTGCAACGGACTCCGACTTGGCCTTTTGGGCTGTGGCAATTTATTGCCAGGGGATTTCCTGTATTTATTGCACAGATACATCAACCTTCTTCTCATTTCCTTGTTTGGAATAGAGATTGGTTTAATCGGTTTTCATAGTCATTTGATCGAAAGCGAAGAGGCCTCTGTGGCAGCTTCGCTTTCGTACTTTTAAGAAATACCACCACTTAATCTTAATAATATTGCCTACTCTATGGACAAATTAAAAGAAATTTTTGCGGAAAAGTCGCAAGCACACGCCAAAGAATTAAAAGAATTAGTAAAGGAACATGGTACCCTCCATGTTGATGACGTAAATCTCGATCAGGTTGTGGGAGGCATGCGGGATATTACCTCTATGTTGTGGGAACCCTCTTTGCTGGATGCCGAAGAGGGGATTCGTTTTCGGGGCTATTCTATTCCTGAATTAAAAGAAAAACTGCCGGCGGCATCGAAAGGCAAAGAACCATTGCCGGAAGGTCTGTTCTGGCTGATGCTCACAGGTACCCTCCCCTCGAAGGACGATGTCAAATGGCTCACGGAGGCGTGGGTTCGCCGCGCACATGTACCAGAGCACGTTTTTAAGGCACTTGATGCACTCCCTGTGGATGCTCACCCAATGACGCAGTTTTCGGTGGGTATTATGGCGATGCAAAATACCAGTTTCTTTGCACAGCGCTATGCTATGGGCATGAACAAAACGGAATACTGGGATGCTACCTATGAGGATACGATGAACCTGATTGCCCGCCTTCCCCGGCTGGCAGCCTATATTTATAATCGTATCTACCGCAATGGTGCACAAACGCTTCCCGATATTTCCCTCGATTGGGGTGGCAATTTTGCACACATGCTCGGCTTCGAGGATGATGGGTTTAAGGAGTATATGCGCCTTTTCCTCACCATTCATGCTGACCATGAAGGCGGTAACGCTTCGGCTCATACCACACACCTTGTCGGCTCAACACTTAGCGATCCTTACTTGTCTTTAAGTGCAGCAATGAATGCATTGGCTGGTCCGCTGCATGGACTTGCCAACCAGGAAGTGATCCGGTGGATACTCAAAATGGTGGACACTTTAGGTACTTCCAAACCCAGCCGGGAGCAAATCAGTGAATATGTAAAAAGTACATTAGCCAGTGGAAGGGTTATTCCTGGCTATGGTCACGCTGTTCTTCGTAAACCCGATCCGCGCTTTATGGCGCAACGACAGTTTGCAGAAGACAATGTGCCCGACAGTGATCTGGTAAAGATAGTATGGAAAATATTCGACGTGGTTCCTCCTATTCTCACCAGTTTGGGCAAAGTAAAAAATCCGTGGCCGAATGTAGATGCCCACAGCGGCGCGCTGCTCATCCATTACGGTATGAAAGAATATAATTTTTATACGGTAATGTTCGGTGTCAGCCGTTCGTTGGGAGTATTGGCTGCACAATGTTGGTCGCGGGCACTGGCGCTTCCGTTGGAACGCCCAAAATCAGTGACCACGCAGTGGCTGCAGGAATACATAAAGGAAAAGACTACAGTTTAGTTTTTGCCGGCAGCGTGTCCTGAATGACCTCCGACTTTTGAAGGTTATTCAGGGCATGCTCCAATAATATCACTTCTTCCAATACTACCAGTATTGTGCCCTAGATTTCTTTTCCCTGAGGCTGCAGGATCTAAAGGCAGCAGATGGATATCGCCTCGTGGTTTGTTGATAAAAAGCGTGTCGGGATAAACGCCGTATTCATTTTTATACCCCATCAAGAACTCCTTCTCCAGCAATAGTGTTATCGGGGTACTGATCGGTATCTATTCCTTCAATACCCGGTTACTTAATGCCATCTCTAAAACCCAAATGAATTTTGTTGTCCCTTAACAGATTACCATCACACTATCAATGATCACCCACCGCGCATGATGAATGGTTCCGAGGGCATCTGTGAATTCCTTTTTTCGCTCAGCAAGCACCAATCTTAACCGGTCCACATATTGTGCCTCGATTGGAGAAATCAATGTTAACGCATGTTGCTTCATTAATAGCAGTTGATGAAAAATTTAAAATTATTGCAGGAAAGATTTGTTTCATTCACTCGTTTCCTGGAAAGGGATAGCGTTTTTTCAGGTGTAAAAGCGGGCTTCTCCCATCCGAAAAAACATAGGTGTTTGTTCGCATTTGTCAAATCGGGTAAAAATACGCACCTGGGTCAGGAATTATACTGATGGATTGCCGGAATAAAAAATTTACTTAGCAATAAGTACGACAATGCAGAATTTATGTTTAATATTGTGTGTTATTTTCCTTCAAAGTCTTGTTTTTCATTTCTAAATCGACAAAAGATGGAACCGTTGCACAACCTGAATGCTGATCATCCTGTAAGTCAGGCATCCATTCACTCCAATCAGCCCCCTGCTGACGCGATTTCTAAATCGGAACATCAACGCCTTTTTCAGCGCGGCCTTAAATGGCTGGTGGTAGGAGGCATTCTTTCTGTAACCAGTGTTGGGCTCAATTTTCTGCTTTTTCATTCCGACACATCCTTTACTACCATCATGTACATTATGACATCGGTGGGAGCCGTCTGTGTTATGAAAGGCCTGGTGGATATTTTGGGGTTTTGAGTTGACGGATATAGGAATTTTTTTGGGTTTGTAATGGAGCACGATTGTTAATCTGCCATTTTCAGACCCTCAGCGCGCCACGGAACCCTCTGGCAGCATAATAAGAGGCAGCACCATTGTGATACACAAATACCTGGCTATATCGAAAATCAGCGAAAAGCGCACCACCGAGTTGCCGGATATCAGCAGGTGTTTCTACCCAGCTCGATGTTTTTGTATCGAAATGTCCAAGTTCCTGCAATGCCCTGTATTGCTCCACCGTTAAAATGTCGATACCCATGGCAGCAGCCATTTCTATCGCGTTATTTTCTGGTGGGAAGTCTTTCCTGGATGCCAGTGCTTCCTGGTCATAACAAATACTTCTGCGGCCTTTCGGGCTTTCAACCGCGCAATCATAAAAGATATATTCGCCCGTTTTGGCATCAAGACCCACCACATCCGGTTCACCGCCGGTGCTTTCCATTTCCTGGAGCGACCACAGTTTTTCAGGATTCGCCTCCAGTTTTGCTTGTATTGCAGTCCATTCCAGCCCTTTGTGGCGGTTGGTATTTTGCTCGAAACGGTCTTTTACTGTTTGGAGGAGTTTTTGTTGTTGTTCTGGTGATAACTTTTTTATCATGTGCTAGTCATTTAATCCTTTTTTTATTAATAATTTTATGTATGCATTTTTCCACCTTCGACTCCCGGGTTTTGGATTGTTTAGGTGCAGCGAAATGAAGCAGGTAAGCCCTTTGCCGTCCGGGTGTCAATGCCTCAGTTTTTCCAATTCTTCCTGCCACTTTTGGGCTTTATTAAAATAGAAATTGACTTTAGGATTCATGGAGATAATTTATTTATTTTTAATAACTATTTACCACCTAGGCCACATAATTAGTTTTCACATAGCGCACATAAGCATAGCGTCATCTGAGCGTATTCTTCGCTCTTTGTGCGCTATGTGAAAACCTCCTATGTGAAAACCTCCTATGTGGTAAATAGTTACGATTTTTGGTGAAATATTCAATGGCTGAAAGAAGTCGGAATGATTTCGCACGCGCTACTACTGGATGTTTATTTTACGCGCCATTTCGCGTTTATTTCGCGTTTATTTCGCACAGATTTTACACGGATTTTACATAGATTTGGAAATGCCCAGTAGTATGGCGTACGTGTTAAAATGCATCCACGTTTTCATGCCTGGCGATGTATCGGATCTTCGGAGTACAAACCCCGTGCCTATTGCAAATGTGCTGTTGTGGGGCATTTTATGGGCATTTGTCAAGTATTAGTGCCAACATTTTCCCAACATCTTCTGCTTTGTCATCGCTATCTTGTGAGTAGTCTTTATAAACCCATTTACCATTAAGGCTTGACAGACCACTAGTGAGTGTTGGAGTGATTTTCCCGAACTGCTTGAACCCCGCTGGCTAAACTTGTTCCTGTTCAATCAAGACGCTCATTACCCGTTATTATATCCAGGTGCTTTGTACTTTTTGCAGTGGCGCATACCAGTTGATGTATTGTACAAGTCTCGGCAGACTTGCGTTATTGGGGCTGCTGCTGTGCGGTAATTGGTGGTTCCAAATGATGAAATCACCAGCGCTGGCAGCGATTGAAATTTTTTCGAAAGAAGAGAAATTAAATTCCCGTGGGGAGCTGTCTTTTGGCAAAGTTGCTAACCAGGATTCTAATATTTTATGAAAAGAAGGGATTAACGTTAGTGCGCCCTGATTGGCTGCGGTGTCTGTTAAATATAAAATTCCCTGGGTGCCAAATGGAATGGGCATGGCTAAACTTACATCCCAATGCAGGCCAATACCACGATAAGTAAAACGATCAGTTTGAGGCGGATTAAAGCCGCATTTATCGGTGGTCACGATTAACTCGTTTTGGCCCCACAGTTGTTCAAATGCTTTTCTGATTTTTGGTGCATGTCGATTTTTATCGATTGCTGGATTTCTGTAAAGCGGAACCATAATGCCTTGAACCGTATTGGAATTGTTGTACCAGGATTCGCTATTGTTTTCATCCATTTGAAGATGGTTCCAGATGGCCTGGCGGGCTGCCACGCAATCCTCTTGTGAGATGGCATTTTTAATGATAACGTATCCATTCTCATTCCAAAAATCGATATCGTCCACAGAAAGCACATCCTGCTCAATATACTCATTCGTTTGGGTTTTAGCGATAAACAATTGGTTGCATTGTGCTATTATTTCGGCGGTAATAGTGCGTTCGCCACTTTCTGTAACCCAATGCTCAAACGCTTCAAAGCTTGGTTGTTGCTCAAACAAAAATTGGTAAGTAGGCAATAAGCCCAAACCTAACATATTAATAATGGCGTTATCTATTTCTTGTTCATCCAAAAGTTGCTCCTTGATCTGATCGATCAACATCGCTTTACTCCACAACCTTTTTAGGTGGTAAATTCCTGTGCTGCCAATTTCCGTACTTTCTGCCAAGGTAATATTGGGCGATTTCTTCATGTTCGATGCTTAAATAGTGGTGTGTCTTTTCCTGGTATTACTGGACTCCAACAATTGTGTGGCCCACCTTTACTTTTAAAAAGTTTTTCCAGGTCTGTCCAGTCGGATTTGTCAGCAGGTCTGTACAGGTATGGTCTTCGGAGCACTGAACCGCCACTTTTGCCACACCCGTGTTGGTGGCTGTGGCTCTTTGTTTTTTATCTGTCATTGGTTGTTGTTAACGCTTGCCCTTTTACGATTTGATTAAATTTTCCGTGGTCGTAAATTAAGTTGCCATTTACAAATGTATGGGTCACTTTTGTTTGAAATGTTGTCCCTTCTAATGGCGACCAACCACATTTGGATAAAATATTTTCTCTACTAACAGTCCAAGTTGAGTTTAAGTCAACAATGCTCAGGTCTGCCCAGTAGCCCTCACGTATAAAACCTCTATTTTCAATTCGGTAAAGTGTCGCTGGGTTATGGCACATTTTTTCCGCAATTTTCTCTAACGTAATGAGGCCTTTTTTATAAAACTCAAGCATAATGTTTAACGAATGCTGAACGATTGGTGCACCCGACATTGATTGAAAATAGGGTTTTTGCTTTTCGTCTAATGTGTGAGGAGCGTGGTCTGTGGTTACTATGTCTATTCTATCGTCTAACAATGCTTTTAAAAGTCCTTTTTTATCACCCTCTGTTTTTATTGCTGGGTTCCATTTTATTAAAGTTCCTAAACGCTTATAATCTGTGTCGGAAAACCACAAATGGTGAACAGATACTTCAGTTGTGATATTTTTCTCCTTCAAGGGAATATCATTCCGGAAAAGATGTGTTTCTGCTTCTGTGGTCAGGTGCAGAATGTGAAGCCGTGCCTTGTGTTTGTTGGCTATGTCTATTGCTCTCTTGGTTGCTTCATAACACGCTTTTTCGCTTCTTATTTCAGGATGAAATTCAATCGGTACATTTTCACCATATTTTGCTCTAAAGATATTTTCATTTTCCTCAACTATTTGCTCTTTTTCAGAATGGATTGCTATGATTGATTGGCAGTTTGCAAAAAGTTTTTCCATTGTTTCGGGATTGTCGGCAAGTAGGTTTCCTTTTTTTGTAAAGTAAAGTCCGTCATCCGAAACGCCTAAAAGTTGGCTAGTGTCAAGTTTGATTACTTCATCAAGGTTGTCGCCATTTACACCTAAGAAAAATCCATAATTAGCTAAAGATTGTCTTGAAGCAATTTGGTATTTTTCATTTAAGATTTCAATGGTTAATACATTCGGAAATGTATTTGGCATATCAATGAAGGAAGTCACGCCACCCGCAACGGCTGCTCTGCTTTCTGAATGAAGATCGCCTTTATGTGTTAGTCCTGGTTCACGAAAATGAACTTGTCCGTCAATGATGCCTGGAAATAAGTATTTGCCTGTTGCGTCAATTACTTTTGTAGTTAGATCATTATGATGTCGTCCAATTTTTCGAATTACACCATTATCAATTAAGAGGTCGGTAACGATTATTTGTCCTTCGTTAACGATGCTAATATTTTTGATTAGAGTTCTTTCTGTCATTGTAAATTACCTGTCTGTTTCGGGTCGCCCGCCGTTGCCGCTGACGACTACGGCTTGGTGATGTGGCGATTTTTAGCACAAAAGTTGATGCGAAGAACCAATGTTTGATTAAGCACAAATGTGTCTCCTGAGCACTGAACCGCCACTTTTGCCAAACCCATTTTGTTGGCAGTTATTTTTTTGTTCTGAATATGCTTGTCTCGAATTTTTCCACTTTTGCAATCCAATTATTTGGTATATTTTCTGTCCTTGTCGACATGATTGTCATTCCACCAACCATTGCACAAATGGTATCTCTATCACCCAAAATTGAAACAGCTTTCCAAAGTGCTTCTTCAAAATTTTCTAAGTTATATGCCGTACACCAAATTGCAAAAGGAACGGTATCTTGGGCTGTCATGTTTGTTCCATTCCCTAAAATACTTTTTACAGTTTCAATTTGATAGTTGTAAGAAATACTATTAGATTTTGAAATCTTTGATTTTGTATCGCTGTCGGGTAATTCTTCCAAAATTTTGTCAATAAATTCAAGTGGCTGTAAAAACCTACTGTCCGATTTCATTTTAGTTGTTAGTGCCGTCCCTATTGCGATGGCAATTGTCCCTGTTATAGCTTTGATATTTGAATGGGTAACTTCAGATGATTTAATAGCCAACAATTTCGCTTTTTGAAGATTGTCGTAGTAATAGGCACCAATCGGGCAAACTCTCATAGCTGCCCCATTTCCCATTGAACCTTGTCCATCAAAAGCACTTTTTGAAACATCACTCCAATTTTGCCCTTCTTTTATTGCTCGCAAAAGTCTTCTTAAAGTGGCGCCGTATCCTCTGTTACTATCTAAATCATGATTATCCGTTAAAATAGAAAGCATTGTCAAAATAATTTTTTGCAGTAAGTTTAATGGTCGCACGGTCGTCTGCATGACGCATAACTCACAAATATACGAAATTCTTGTCGTACTTTTTGTATTGTTCAATCCAAACAGCCCGCCGTTACCCTGCCTATCAATACCCCAACCCAAATCCAAAAGGATAAAGCGGGTCTTTGGAATCATAAGGCAGATCTTCTTTTTGCTGCAGAACGGCATCCATCGAAGCGGGCAGTTCGAACGGCAATTTGCCTTCGGGTTTAAATTGACCAAAAATCAAATCCAGGATAATATCGTCCTGGCTGCTGAAATCGCCAATGACGGCTTTACTTTGGGCATTAATTTCCGGAAAAACAGCGGGGCGTTCTAAATTCATTACCGTAATCGTTGGTTTGGATTGTATCAACTGCAACAATTCCGCCTTTTCCTTATCCGGGAAATCAAGGCGTCCCTGGTGGAAAATACGCTCTACGATATACTTCCCGCTACCCGCATCGTCTCTGAAAGGGGTATTTAGTTTTAAAATAATGACATCGGCATCTTTTACACTGGTGATCACACCTGCATATTTTTTGCTTTCTTCTTTATCAAAACCTTGCAAATAGACCTTCGTGGTGGCTTTTAAGGGCAAAATCGCTTGGTCGTTTTTCAACAGGACCAAAGACCGCCGTTGGGACTCCCGCCCTTTTTCCATGAATTTTGCATTGCCCACGATGGCTGCATTTTCTACTTTCAGATAAGGGTTATCAAAAAGCCCCAAACGGAATTTCTCTTTCAGTATCCTTTTGACAGAAGTATTGATGCGATCTTCGCTAATCTGGCCGGATTTGACCAAATCAACAATGACTTCCGGAATGGCTTCTCCGCCAAACATATCGCAACCCGCATCAATTATTTTGGCCACCCGCTCTTTGGCACTGAGGTTTTCCACCCCATGCGCCGACGCGGGTTTCAAGATAACGCCCATCACACTCATGTCGGAAACGAGGCCCCAGTCGGTGCAAACGATGCCCTCAAAGTGATATTTCTCGCGCAAAAGCCCGGTGATGATCTGCTTATTATAGCCAAAACCAACATCTTCATTGGTTTGCCCCACGGGAATGCCATAGTAGGGCATGATTTGTGCCACATTAGCCGCAAAAGCGCCTTTTTCAAACGGGATCAAATGATAATTGAAATTATTGCCGGGATAGGCCTGTTTGCCAGGCGGAAAATGGGAATCCATACCATTCTTTTGAGGGCCGCCACCGGAAAAGTGCTTGGCCATACATTCTACACTTTGGGCAGTGATACTATCGCCCTGGAATCCTAAAATATAGCCTTTGGTCATTTTTGCCGACAATTCAGCATCTTCCCCGAAGGTGCCATTGATGCGCGCCCAACGGGGTTCAGTCGCCAGATCGGCCATTGGGGAAAGGGATAAATGAAAGCCCAGGGCCACATATTCCTGGCGGGCAATATCGCCGAACTCCCGCACTAAAGTGGTATCGCCAATAGCCGCAAATCCCAAAGGGGAGCACCATTTGGAATAAAATGGCGTAAAAATACTTGCTCCTGGCGCATTCGGTACACCATGTCGCGGGTCTGTGGCGAGGGTAACAGGAATACCCAAACGGGTGCGTTCAGCCAGTTTTTGAATATTATTGTTCCAGGCAATCATGGCCTCTGGCGAGGGCGATTGCATGGTATTGAAATGGTTCATCTTTTTTTTGGCGATCATAGCGGAATTGGCTTCCAGCATGAGCGAAAAAGGATTCAGGATGGAGGTTTTATTGCTCAAGGAACCATCATTACCCATGGCAGCCATCGTAATGAACATCAGCCCTGCTTTTTCTTCGAGGTTCATTTGTTGCGTCAGGTCGTTCACGCGGTCGTTGAGCGGCGCTTTTGCGTCTTCGTAAATGTCTAACCGCCCATTTTTATTGAGATCCCGAAAAGTGTGGCCATCCACAGTGATGGTCGGTGCTTCATTGCCCAATAAAGCCATATTTTCGGAATTGGTCATTGCTGATTTGGCATATACAACGACAAGTACCAATACCAGTATCAGCAGTAATGCGCTTAAAGTATACGCTAATATTTTTAAGAATTTTTTCATGTTACATCAGTTTTTATTAAAAAAACAAGAAATCACACCGAAAAAGTGCTCAATGTGCCCGTTTTGCCCGGTGCTTCTTTTTCTTATACATACAAGTCGAATCATCCGGTTTTATAAAATAGGGTTTGTAATTCCGGGCTTTAGGGTCCATACAACCGCACAGGTTTAAGATCTCCACTTTGCGGAAATCAATCGGGTGACTTTCACTTTGCAGGGAAATATAACCGGCGTTGATGAGTTGTCCATCGATTTTTTCAGCGGGGTCATAATCGCTGACATTCGAAGAACCGAAACTGGGTTTGGTATATTCCATGACCAGTTCGCCATTCACAAAATGCCGGATTAGGGAGTCGCCCAGCACGAGTACCTCTGCGCGTACCCATTGATCGCCGTCGTAGGTTTTGGAAGTCGAATTAATGCAATGTCGGGTATCCGGTTTGCCCGCATACACCAGATCTGTTCCCGGCGTACAAACATTGCAGGTAGGCCGGGGCCCTTTGCCTAATCCGCCCAAAAATTGCACTTCAATAGAAATCGGGAAATCCTGGTCTTTCAGCATGGACTGCGGTGCCTGACAATGCAACATCACACCGCTGTTGCGGGTGGCCCAACCCGGACCGTCTTTCACCTGATCGCCCACGAAACGATATTCCACCGCGAACCAGTAATAAGAATACTTCTCTTTGTAAAAAATATGCCCGAATCGCTCCTGAAACTGGTCATTATAGGCATCATACCGCACTTCCATCATGCCGTCTTCCACCCGGAATGTATTGCCAAAGTTGTCATTCAGGGCATAATGCCTGATTTTGGGCATCCAACCATTCAGGGTTTTGCCGTCGAACAACTGGGTCCATTCCTTCGGGGTGACATCCTGGGTGTGAGCGAATAGCGGCGTGACCAGCAGGAAAAGGGTAATAATGCGCTGTTGGAATAAAAACATAGAAAGGAAAGGTGAATGGCGAATCAATATTTTGAATTTGCTAAAGTACTTGTATTTAGATACGTTCACCAAATGTCAGTAAATTATTATCAGGATCAAGCATGGCAAATTCTTTCAGTCCCCATGGTTTCAGTTGTAAATGCCCCGCTGGGTGAATACTTAATTTCTTATCGAGCAAAGACTGATAAAGACGGTCAATATCATCCGTTCGAATGTAAACTTGCCCATAATTTTCCTTTGGATCAAGTCCTTTAAATTCAAAAAAATGGATTTGTATATTGTCTTTTTGAACCATTAAATAGCCGTCGTAGTCGGCATCGCCCAATTCATTAAAACCCAATTGGCTAATGAAGTAATCTCTGGTAACCGTTTTGTTACGCATGGGTAGTTTGGGGTGGATATCTGTCAGCATAAATGTTTTTCGAGATTACTGGTTGCTGGTTTCGGGGGGGGAAGAGCATGTTTGTGAGGGGTGCGTGCCAGAGAAACTATTTTTCTGACATTGGGCACGCCCACCACAAAAAGGCTCAACCTGACACGCCGTATTGGGACTTCCACAGTCAGTGAAACGCCCCCTCAAAACTACACCCATATTTTCGATTCTGCAAGTCCCTGTCCACAATGTGCCAGCAAAAAGGGCGAAAAGTAGAAATAGCACGGCGTTGGGCGGTCAGAGCGATAAAACAGCTCGATATTTCAGTTACGCTTAGTTGAAATTGTCTTCATGCAAGGCCACAATGACTTCATTTCTTCTTCCAAACAGTTGATATGGAGGGTTGTATCCCAGGTAGCGAAAGTTGCCATAATAGGAGAGTCCCCTGTCCTTTAAAGCATTTTCAAGTATAGCTTTGTGTTTATCAATCTGCTCTGTAGTAGCAAAGCCGCCGAATTTTATGACAGCCACATATTCGGGTTCGGAAGTTTCAATGATAATTTCAGCATTATTTGGTTTTGGTAAATTATCCTTATTGAAATTAGACGGCATTACGAATGCCATAGTTGATAATGAATCGCCAATGTCCATGTGAACGGGAGAGGTCATGGCTATTTGTTTGTTTTCGCTGTTTCCTCCAAAAATATATTTTGCCAGTTTGCCAAATCCGGAATAGCCTAAATCACGATATGATTTTGATGTGGAGGAGATTTTGGCCATCATGGTGGCAGGATAGTACCTGATTTCAAAAAGTTTTTCTGTCCGAATCACTTTATATGTTTGTGTTTCTGTTTTACTGGTTGCCATGGCGGTATAAATTTGAAATATTACAAATAGACCTGACAGGATAATGGTGGTGATGAGAAATATTTTCATAAGCATGCTTCTTTTAAAAGTAAGGTACTTGTTAGGGTGGGGGCGCATGTCCTCCCACCACAACAAGTTTTCATTAAACAGTATTTACTGGGCAGCCATCCCTCCATCGATTACCTGAGTTGTGCCCGTGATATATTGGCTGTCATCACTGGCAAGAAATAATACCAGTTTTGCAATTTCAATCGGTTCCGCATAACGTCCCAAGGGAATAGATGCCTCGAATTGCTTTTTTACTTCTTCTCCATGTCCGGCCGATGCGCCTTCTTCTATAGATCGCATCATTCTGTTATTTACCGGCGAAGGGTGCACCGAATTTACCCTTATTTTTCGTGGGGCAGCTTCAATAGCAGTAGTTCTCATAATGCCAACGACAGCATGTTTGCTGGTTACGTAAGCACTTAAACCTGCAAATCCCAAAATACCTGCGACAGAAGAAGTCATAATAATGCTACCGCTATCTTTCATTTGGGGCAATGCGTATTTGTTGCCGAGCCATATTCCTTTCACATTTACTGAAATGACCTTGTCAAAAATGTCTTCAGGATATTCTGTAATCGGTTTTACCACGCCTTCGATGCCCGCATTATTGAAAAAAACATCAATTTTCCCAAATTGTTTTACGGTTTCATCGATATAATGCGCTACATCTTTTGATTTGGAAACATCAGCGACACAATATTTTACCTGCTCGCTATTCAATTCCTGTACAGTCTTTTTCAGTGTTTCTTCGGAGAGATCAACCAACATTACGTTGGCGCCTTCTTCTACAAACAACCTGGCAGTGATTTTTCCGATACTGCCTACACCACCAGTTATTATGGCAACTTTATTTTCCAGCTTTTTCATTTTTGAAATAATTATCGCTGTGAATGAAGTTTCACAGCGACACAAAGGTGAGGGCTATTGCGGCCTAAGCCCTTGCACAATTATTGAAAAGAGTTGCATTATTCACACGCTCCTAAAAGTCTGAAAAAGGGTACCGTTGCGTTATTTTCTGGAAATTAAGTGTGCGGAAACGGCATGAATCAACTCAATTACTGATATAAAAATTATTGCTGCGTGCCAGGAACCTTCGCCTCAGGAAAGGTCGAAAACTGGAGCCAGATCAGGTTGTCACGGGTGGGGAAAGATTCGTTTAAACCTAGTAATAAATCCAGTTTTCCCTATTTTACTAGTATTCTTTCCTAAAAAATATTAAATTTGTGCTCAGTTTTGCGGGTTTCAGGTTTGAAAAAGTTAATATTTTTATTACGATCAGGATGGTATACAATGGTGCTGAACGCGCAGCCGATACCTCAATGCCTGTTGTTCTCCACGGCGGATGGCCTCTCGCAGGGTATGATTAATGCTGTTTTCCAGAGCCGCAACGGTTTTGTCCGGATGGCCGCCAATGACAGTATTAAGGGCTGCGACGGTACTCGCTTTGCGGCATTTGTACTCGATTTTTTCCGTCTTTTTTGTCATTATTGGTAGTGAGAGAAACAAGTTATTTGTCCAAACCTTTTCACCGGGAGGAGTTTGGGATAGCCCCAGTGCCGTCTCGCGCCCACTTGAATAACAAGTTATGATCAGAAAAACACATTGTTATATTTTGGGCGCTTTGCTGCTGGTTGGTTGCCATCGTCCGCAAAAGGCACTTCCGGCAGCACTTCCGGATTTACCTGTTTGCGTGCTGCACAGCGCTGAGAGCTACCCGCTACAGGCGTACCTGCAAATATTGACCGATACGGTTACCGGTTACACTATCGAACAGGTAGTACAGCCACGGTTACAGCAGCAGTTTGTGGCTTTTGGCGATAACTCCTTCGTGTCGCAAAGTAACCAATTGTATTGGGGCAAAATACAGCTGGAAAACCGCTTACAAGGGGCAGGAATGCGGACAGAGTGGGTGCTTAATTTTTCGAGTACTTTCACCCACGTCACTTTATTCCAGTTGGGGGACAATGGCACCTGGATCGCCGGGGACAATGGCAACTTTGTTCCGGTGTACAAAAAAAGTTTTGTTCCGACCCGAAAAGGCAACTGGTTCAAATTGGTGCTGCCACCTGGCGAGGTGGTTACGGTGTACTTTCGGGGGGAGAGTGTGCGCACTTATATTCCGCCTTCTTTCCACGCCTATGTGCAGCCGGTTGATGTTTTTTATGACAAACTGGTGAATGACAAGATTTGGAGCACCCTGTTTAGCGGGTTGTTGCTGATGATGTTGTTTTATAACCTGTTGAATTACTTTTTTGTCAAGCACCGCAGTTATATCTACTATTCTGGGTACTTGTTGATGGTGTTGATCTACACCTCTTACACCTCCGATGATATAGAGGACTGGATCGGTGATTTTGTTTTTGTGGAGCGGCCCGAGTATTTTAGCTTTTTCAAAATTTCATTGTATTTGGGGCTAATGTGTTATGTGGCGTTCATTCGCGGCTTTTTGGATTTGCGACATTTACTTCCCAAGTGGGACCGTTATTTTCGGTATATAATTTGGTTTGGGGTCCCTATGATAGCACTTTTTTTATTTTTTGCTTTTCGGTATAATTTCAGTTATGTCATTGACGATCGTCCGATCCTGTGTTATATTGCCTTAGTTTCTATTTCAGGTTTTGTTTTTGTTTACCCCTTGTCCAAAACCAAAGACCCCAAGGGTTATTTCATCATCGCGGGTATTGTGATGATTGGTTTGGGCTTTTTGTTCACGGTAAATTCGAGGATGACCCAAGTGCCTTTTACTATTTTTTACCTCAAATTGGGCACTATTTTAGAGGTTTTGATTTTTTCAATGGGTTTGGCCTATCGCCAACGGCAACAGGAATTGGCCAAATTACAGATTGATTTTGCACTGCGCGAAAGCCAATTATTACAAGAGAAAAAACAATTAGAGGCCGAACGGCTACGAGAACTCAACGATTTTAAAAGCCGCTTTTTTACCAATATCACCCATGAATTCCGGACGCCGCTGACCGTGATGCTGGGCATGAGTGAGCAGATGGTCCGCGCGGAAACCAACGAGCCCAAACGCAACCAACTCCACTTGATTAAACGCAGCGGCGAAAACCTGCTTCGGCTGGTGAATCAAATTTTGGATTTGGCCAAATTGGAGTCGAATGCCCTGAAAATGAACTATGTACAGGGGGATATTTTGACGTTTACGAAATATATCGCCGAAAGTTTGCATTCCCTGGCCAACGCCCAAAACCTGCTCTTGCGGGTAGAAAGCAAGCAGACCAATATCATAATGGATTACGATCCCGAACGTTTTTTACAAATTGTCCATAATCTGTTGTCTAACGCCATCAAGTTTACGCCATCCGGCGGCAAGGTGATATTGCGGGTTGATCGGAAAGACCAATGGCTGCACATGGCGGTGTCGGATTCGGGGGTGGGTATTCAGGCAGCGGAACTACCCCATTTGTTCGAACAGTTTTTTCAGGCACAGAATCAGGAACACGCCAAAGCGGGCGGCACAGGCATTGGGTTGTCGCTGACCCACGAATTGGTGAAGGCTTTGGGCGGGGATATTTCTGTGGAAAGCACTTTGGGCGTGGGTACTACGTTTTTGGTTAAATTGCCAGTCACGAACCGTGCTGCCTTTGAGGAAAAAATAAAAGATGACGAACCCTGGACATCGGCGGTTCCCGCTTCATCTGCTAATGGTTCGGACGGATACTCCATTTTACTCATCGAGGACAACCCTGATGTGGTGGCGTATTTGGAGGCTTGTTTTCAGGGTAGTGGGGACAACCACAGGGGGATACATCTCGATTTTGCGTACAATGGCCAGGCAGGGGTAGAAAAAGCCCTCGAAACCATACCAGACCTGATTATCAGCGACGTGATGATGCCCATCAAAGACGGCTTTGAGGTGGTAGAAATCCTTAAAAATGACGAACGAACGAGCCATATCCCCATCATCCTGCTCACGGCGAAAGCCGACGTGCAGAGTCGTTTGGCCGGTTTGCGCCGGGGTGCCGATGCGTATTTGTCCAAACCTTTTAACCAGGAGGAATTACTGGTGACTGTGGAAAATCTGCTGGAAGTGCGCCAAAAGTTGCACGCAAAATACCAACAAAATATTCTCCTGGCCAAAGTTTCGGTGACGGAGTTTGCCGATTTGGAAGATGCTTTTTTGCAACACGTGCGGGCCATTGTTGAAGAAAACTATACCAAAGAAGATTTTGGTTTGCCGAACCTTTGCCAAAAAGTAGGTATGAGTCGTTCGCAGTTGTTCCGCAAAATGAAAGCCCTCACCGATATTGCGCCGTCCGATTTGATACGGTCGCACCGATTGAACCGGGCCAGAACCCTGCTCGAAAGCGGTACGATCAACGTTGCGGAGGCTGCATGGCAAGTGGGCTTTAAGGATCCTTCTTATTTTTCAAAATTATACCAGGAGGAGTTTGGAGAGGCCCCGAGCGCAACGCGTAATTAGTTGATAATCAAAAATTTTATTAAACGGGCAATTTCGTTCCATGCAACGAAATTACCCGTTTTTGGAACGAATTTACCCGCCGTTTACTACCGGTTACTTTTACCTTTGAACTGCAGATTTGCGTTCCCCCACTTGTTTTTTAATCTTCAAAACGAGCAACGGTATCATTCCAATAATATCATTCATAACATTACAAAATCAAGTAAAAAATGAAAAAATATTTGCATTTTGGTGTTTTTTTAGCGTGCTTTTTTGCCTCACGTTCACGACTGCAATCTACGGTCAGGATACCGAAAAGGAATTGTTGGTTTTCGCTCAAAAGTATCAGGAGGCCTATAACAAAGAAGACCACGCCACCCTCAAAACATTCTACACCGCCGATGCGCACCGCATCTCCAAAGACACTATTTAGGGTGCTGAGGCCATTGCTGCCCAATTCGGGCGGTAGTTTACATCTGCCGATTGAGCCGTCCAAATCGTGCAGGAAAAAGTCACCTGGAGCGATATTAACCATTCTATTGTATTTTCAGGAACGTACCACGTAACAGGAAAGAATACAGGCGGTAACGATATTGGTTTTTCGGGTAATTTTACCAACCTCACGTTGAAGGAAAACGGCGTTTGGGAAATCACTAAGTTCTTCGTTGTGAACAATTAGAACGCTAAAAATAAGGGGCAACTCAGGTCAATGATTGACCCGGTACATGTCATATGAAAATTATTTATTTAAAAAGAAAAAATTTTACAATGATAAAAAAAACACACGAGTATAGTATCCTGTCCCACAGAGGATTATCTCTTATTTTATTGTTATTGTGCTTGCTTTTATCCGCCCAATGGCTCCAAGCGCAATCTTGTACTGCCTCTATTACGGGCGAGTTGGTGATTTGTCCGGGCGGGAGCCGGGTATTGACTGCGTCCCCGGGAAGTACCTATGCCTGGAGTACCGGGGTTTTTACACCTTCCATTACAGTGACTACTGCCGGCACCTACACTGTAACGGTCACCAACGCGACCGGTTGTGCAGCCACGGCCACGGCTACCACCAGCATACTATCCGCAGGAATGCTCTCGGCGCCGGTAGCGCAGGGACTTAATGGTTATCCTGTTTGTTTTGGATCTACGCTCCAAATGAGCAGCACGGTTCCCGGCGGCACCTGGAAGGCGTTTACATTTATGCCAGTAATCTCTATCCACCCGACGACCGGATTGGTTACCTCCCTGACCGCCAATACTTTTACGGACACCTCTTCTGTTGCCTATGAGGTGTCGGCTCCGGGCTGTATCGTAGGTGCCTTGGCACGAATAGAGGTAAGGGGGCTGAATCCGGGAACTATTAATGGGAATGCCAGTATTTGCAGTTCGCCTTATTATGGGAATAATACCACTCAACTCAGCGTTACCAGCCCGTCTTTGGGCTTTGGATCTATTACCGGCACTTGGTCGAGTAGTAATACTAATGTAGCCACGGTGAATTCCACGGGGTTGGTTTCGTCCGTACCTCCCAGCACGAATTCCGGCACCTCCATCATATCTCGTTCGGTTACTTGGGAGGGTTGTACCACTACCGCTACTAAGTTAATTACAGTAAACGCCAACCCATCCACGTTGGTCACCAGCACACTGCAAAATACTTGTGTGAATCAGGTGGTTAATATTTCCGTACCGGATGCCGGACCGGGAGCCACTTACAGTTGGTCGGGCGATATTGTCAATATCAATAGCTACGCCACGACTTCCGTTTCAAGCATCCCAGGTTATAAACAATACAACGTAACCGTTACCAGTGCCGTTGGATGCTCCCAAACGGGTTATGGCCTTCATTTTCTCAATGAGTTGCCCGTTGCCACCATCACCGCAAATCCTACCCTCGTTTGTGTGGGGCTAACCCTCGACCTTTCTGTACCGGCGGCGGCTTCCACCACCTATGCGTGGTCTGGCCCCGGTCTCAATAGTACAACTGGTAGTAATGTTACCGCCATACCACCAGTGGCGGGTATGCAGACGTACACCGTTACGGCGATGACTAATGCGTATTTTGGCAACTGCTCGAATACGGGCGAGGTGAATGTCATGGTATCCGACCCATTGGCTTGTCCGTCTATATTCAGTCCTTCCAACGGCCAAAATGCTGTGGGCTTGAACATCGGTATGCTCGACTGGAACGATGTACCAGGAGCAAGCGGGTATTTGGTTTCATTTGGGACCAATGCGCCGGATTACAACAATATCCTGAATGGTACGAATACGGCCTCCAGCCAAATAGTCATAGGTGCGTTATCAACCAACCTCACGTATGGTTACAAGGTAATACCCTCGGGAAATTGCATTTCTTCGGGTTGTACCACAGTCACTTTCTCCACTTGTGTACCATCCTTTACTTGCCCCGTCAACAGTAATGTGCCCTTGAATGGCAATTGTGCCTTGCTTATTCCTGATTTAGTGACCGGTCTTGCCGCCAGTCCAGGGTGTAGTTCATTTGTATTTACACAAAGCCCTACTGCGGGGAGCATTGTTTCTTTATCCCATAATGGAACGGTTTCGGTGGTGATTACACCCAGTAATCCAGTGGTTGCACCTTGTACTGTAACATTGACTGGTAAGGACATAACCGCGCCGAACATCACTTGTCCGGCCAATACCACGGTGAATGCCAATGCATCATGTCAGGGCCAAGTCGGATCTTATGCTCCCACTACACTGTCGGATAACTGCAACCCGAATCCGACAGCAGTCCAAAGTCCCGCGTCCAGCGCATTATTGAGCGACCACAACGCGACGCAAACGGTAACCCTGACGGCGAACGATGGCAACGGCAATACCGCCACCTGTTCGTTTACAGTGACGTTGAAGGATATTGCGCCACCAACAATTGTTTGTAAAAACTATTCAGCCAGCCTCAACGCCTCCGGTGCAGCGAGTGTCATTATGGCCAATGTATTCCAAAGCGGTTCGGATAATTGTGGTACGGTAAACCCCGCTTTGGTCGTGCCCAGTACCTTCACTTGTACCAATATCGGTACCAACACGGTTGTTTTAACAGCCAACGACGGCAACGGCAATACGGCCACTTGCTCGGCGACGGTTACGGTAGTGGATGCCATAGCCCCGACAGTTATTTGCCAACACATTACCACCAACCTGAATGCCGCTGGCACGGCCAGTATTACCCCAGCCAGTATATTGCTGAGCGGCACAGACAACTGTGGCATGGTAAATCCAGTTTCGGTAATTCCTAACACGTTCACTTGTAGTAATTTGGGTTCCAATCCGGTCATCCTTACTGTCAATGACGGCCATGGCAACACGGCCACCTGTTTGGCTAAGGCCATCGTGGTGGATGCCATAGCACCGACTATGCTTTGCAAAAATGTAACAGTGGCACTCAATGCCAACGGACAGACCAGCATAACACCGGCACTGGTCAACAACGGTTCTTCAGACAACTGTACCATTGTCAGCCTTTCGCTGAGCCGTACCAATTTCAATTGTGCCAACTTGGGGCAAAACTTCGTATCTCTCACAGGAGCGGACCAGTCGGGCAACAGCAGCACCTGTACCGCCACCGTCACCGTTCAGGATTTGTTGGCACCTGTGGCCAATTGTAAAAACACTACGTTAAATCTCGGCCCTAACGGCAGTGTGGTAGTTCTGGCAACCGCTGTAAACAATAACAGTACGGACAATTGCAGCATGAGTTTTGTCGTCACGCCAGCCACCCTGACCTGCGCCAATATCGGTTCCAACACAGTAGTGCTAAGGGTAACGGATGCAGTCAATAACCAGTCCACTTGTACGGCCATTGTGACCATAAAAGATGCTACAGCTCCCATTGCACGCTGCAAAAACGCGACTATCTTTTTAAATGAATCAGGTATGGCCACCCTGGGTATAGCCCAGGTGAACAATGGCTCTTCGGATAACTGCGGCCTCAGCAGCATTAGTTTGAGCCAGACCCAGTTCAATTGCTCCGAGTCGGCTGGCTCAACCTGGCCAGTATTTCTGACTTTAAAAGATGCAGCCAATAACACAAGCACCTGCATCGCTTATGTCACCGTCAAGGACAATATTGCACCGACAGCCATCTGCGAAAACACCACGGTATTATTGGGCGCCAATGGGAAGGTAGTCGTTTTTGGGGAAGATCTTGCGGGGGGCAGTTTCGATAACTGCATGGTAATATCTTACAGCCCGATTGCTAAAGTATATACCACAGCCAATATTGGGATAAATAACCTAACCGTAACGGTAAAGGACTGGCACAGCAACGCGGCCACTTGTGTATCAGTGGTGACCGTATTGCCCTATGGCAATTCATTTGGTTCAATGATCGATCAACGCCAACCAGAAGCATCGCAGGGTAACAAGCAAGAGGACATTTTTGTGGATCTCTATCCCAACCCAACTTTCGATAGGGTCAATTTGGTTTTCCAGCTCCCGGAAGACCAGGAATACAACTTGAAAATTTGGGATTTAATGGGCCGTTTGCGTTTGGAGCAATCTGCTAAGGGTGTGGCTGGAGAAAATCAAGTGGTGATTGACCTTCAGAACCTGCCCGCTGGTATGTACATAGTATCATTTGAATGTGCAGGACAGCAGGTGCAGAAGCGATTGGTCAAAGACAGAAACTAATCCTTTGCAGGGAGGGTACGCTGATTTTTCAGGTACTCTAAATGGCGCTAATGAGAAAATGTCAGGTATGTATTAAGATGCGTTCCGTCCTTTTCAAATTTTGGGAAGCAAGCCAAAACACCGCTCCGGGGTTCACTCCGAAGCGGCGTTTTGTTAGTGCGCCCGGCACAGGCGCTGACTCGGCGGTTAAAATGCCGGAAAGTTTTAGTTGTTGTTGGAGGGATTGTTGCAATGCCGGTTCGGGACTTTGTGAAGTTCAAAAAATCCCGGATATATTGCCCCCCTGTCAGGGATAATTTGTTATAATCCGTTAGTCAGTCTTCAAAACTGTTTTATTAAGCTCAAATATTCTACACTTTTTTTCAGTTTGTACAACGGAAGTGTCGTCATTAATTCTTTAACTTTCTCTTCGTCAACATTTTTAAAAATTAAAATGGCACCGTTTCTGGTTTGTCTTAAAAATAAATGGTCTAAAATACCTTCTTCTTTCCATTTTGCAACAACTTCTTGTTCGTGTTTTAATATTTCCTGGAAATTGTCTGGAAGGTTATCCATATCAAGGGTTAAAATTGCTTGAATTCTGTTCATAATATATTTGTTTGAAAGCCAACAAAAAGTGGTTTTGATGAGATCAAAACTTATAATTGTCTGCCTGATGAGTTATAGCCCACGCAAAGTGGTTTTTAGTTTTAATTAAAAATATTTTATATTATTTTTTTCAGGTTACGATTGAAGATATCAACTTGTTATTGAGCAAATAGGTGTTTGATATCAGCAATTATCGGTTTGCAAAAAAGATAATGTATTGTGGGCACTTGGATGGCAATTGGGCTATTGTCAGGTTCTCTATACTCCCAAGGTTCCTTAGGACCAAAATCGAGGTTTGGGCTTATTCGTCGGTAACGATTTCTCTATACCCCCAAGGTTCCTTAGAACCCCCATATTCTGGCCCAAATCACATTTTTCGCATTAAAAAATATTGCAAACCGAGAATTGCTGGTTGAATATCAACTATATTATCTGCAAGATCACATTAGTCATTAGAGCATGTCTGGGGTTTTTTCTTCCTGAAAATCAATACTTTATGAACCTGGCTTCAAATCAACGCGGTCAATTACCCCGGTAAACTCCCTTGTTGTTTTATCGCCAGAACCATAAGCTATTGATTTTCAGTTCAAAAAAATTCCAGACATGCTCTTAAAGAATTATTGTTCTAGAAAAGGATAATCAATATATCCTTCGTCTTTTCCTCCATACATCGTAGCTCTGTCGGGTTGATTAAGTTCTGCATGTAGCTCAAAACGTTTTGGCAAATCAGGATTTGCTAAAAAAAGTGTTCCGTAAGAAATAAGTTTTGCAATTCCTTTTTCTAATGCGGCTTCACCTGTTTCTCTGTTATATCCACAATTAGCTATCACAGCGTGTTGTGATAGTTTCCCAAAAGTTTCAACAGCATTTATTGGATAATGAGGGAATTTATCTGCCGGAAATGGTATGTTCATTATATGAATATACGACAAAGGTAATTTGTTAAGTTCATTGAGGAGTAAGGTAAATTGCGCTACAGGATTTTGATGAATTATATTATTATACGTGCTGGTTGGCGATAAGCGAATAGCCACCTTATCACTACCAACAGCATTAACCATTTCTTGCATTACTTCTAACACAAAGCGATTACGATTTTCGTTGCTTCCGCCGTATTGGTCATTTCTTTGATTGGCACTTTCTGCTAAAAACTGATTAGGTAGGTAGCCAAATGCAGCGTGAAGTTCCACTCCGTCAAAACCTGCTTCAATCGCATTAATAGCGGCTTGTTTATAGTCTTGAACAATATTGATTACCTCTTCTGTGCTTAATGCTCTTGGCGTTTCATAATCTTTCATTCCTTCCATTGTGAAATGCTGTTGTCCTTCAATTGCCAAAGCGGATGGCGCAACAGGATGCTCACCATTTTTCACAAGAGTGTGTCCAACACGTCCTGTGTGCCATAATTGTGCATAAATAACACCTCCGTTTTCGTGAACAGCCTGTGTAACTTTTTTCCAGGCAGTAATTTGTTCAGGCGTATAAATGCCAGGTGTAAAAGGACTTCCAATAGCTTCTTTAGAAATATTTATGGCTTCACTAATGATTAAACCAGCACTCACTCGTTGAGTATAGTATAATATTGTAGCGTCGCTTACAATACCATTGATATTGGCACGGGAACGGGTCATTGGCGCCATAGCCATACTATTTTTAAGTATCTTCCCGCCCAGTTTTATTGATGCTAATAATTTCATTACTTAACTTTTTAAAAATTTAGTTGCAAATCTACATTCATTACTTTACTTTTGCCAGTAGTTACACTATTGTATAGTAGTAACCTAAAGTAAAGCAATATTCAAAATCAATAAGTTATGACGAGAAATAAAATAAGTATTTCTGAAAAAACCTGTAATCTAAAAGATGTTCTAGATATTATTGGTGGTAAATGGGCAATGCCCATTATTTATATTTTGTCAAAGGGCAAAATGCGTTTCAAAGAAATAGAAAGAAGTATTGAAGGAATTAATACAAGAATGTTGGTCAAGGAATTGAAAAATATGGAAGCCAATGGGATTGTTACAAGAGAAGTTTTTGCAACGGTCCCGCCAACTGTTGAATATACATTGACACACAAAGGTGAAAAATTATTACCCAGCATTGTATCCTTACACAGTTGGGGTCAAGAGTTTATCGTCTGATTGGCTGTCGGTTTCGCTGTATTACTGCATAACTTGTTAGTATTCGAAACGTTGCGCTTCTTTAGAGGCAACTATACAGCCAGTTTCGCCTCCCCGTTTTAGATGTCAAGCCGTATATACCGTTTTCCGCCGAAGACGACTGGATAGTTGCCCGGATAATATAATGGCGGCACCTTGCTCTTCCAACTGAGTAGAATCAACCCCCTCAGTGACTCCCGTCATCATTCTCCCCTGAAAATAGCAGGACTTTCGGCAATGATTTTCCAGTTCCTTATTGGCTGGTTTGCTCTTGAAGTCTTGAAAAAAACAGGTTATGCCGACGCAAAAAAAAGATATTGCTCAACCCTCCGATCTCCAGGCCCACAGCGGAGGCACTGGTGCGCTTCGTTTCCAAATTCCGGTCTACACTGATTTGCTGCCGCCCTGCAACAATGCTTGTCCGGCCGGCGAGAACATTCAGGCATGGCTGGGATTGGCGCAGGAAGGCCGCTACGCAGAAGCCTGGCAAAAACTGGTGGAAGAAAATCCGTTGCCTGCTGTGCACGGCCGGGTCTGTTACCATCCCTGCGAAGACCATTGCAACCGGACACAGGTTGATACGCCTGTCAGCATCCATGCTATTGAACGGTTTCTGGGCGATACGGCGCTGGAAGAAAGCTGGCAGGTGGCATTTGACCAAACCTCTTCGGGCAAAAAAGTGCTCATTGTGGGTGGTGGCCCCAGCGGTATCTCGGCTGCTTATCACCTGCGCCGCGCGGGTCATGCTGTGGAAATACGGGAGGCTGGCCCCATCCTCGGCGGTATGATGCACTTCGGTATTCCTCCGTACAGGCTCCCCCGCAATATATTGGATGCCGAAATTCAACGCATTGTCAACATGGGTATTACGGTGCGGCTCAATCATAAGGTAACCGATATCTTACAGGAAAAAGAAACTGGTGGTTTCGATGCTGTTTTCATCGCTATCGGCGCTCATTTGTCCAAAAAAATTGATATCCCTTCCCGTGATGCGGGTCAGATACTCGATGCCCTCACTTTTCTGAAAGACGCAGGTGCCGGACAATCGCCCAAACTGGGTAGAAAAGTGGCTATTTACGGCGGTGGCAATACGGCCATGGACGCTGCCAGGGTGGCCAAACGTTTGGGCTATGAACCACTCATTATCTATCGCCGCGGTCGGGAACACATGCCTGCACATGATTTTGAGGCCGACGAAGCGCTGGCTGAAGGGGTGAAAATCAATTGGTTGCGCACCATTAAGGAAATCAATGAAAATGCAATTACCGTAGAAATAATGCGCGTCAATGCAGCAGGGAAACCCGAAGGGACCGGTGAGTTCGAAACCCTTGAAGCCGATGCTCTTATCCTCGCTCTCGGACAGGAAACGGATACTGAATTCCTCCAGAAAATCCCGGGAATTTCCTTGGATTCAGATGGACGGGTAAAAGTCGGGTCTGATATGATGACTGGTGCACAAGGGGTTTTTGCAGGTGGTGATATGGTGCCCAGCGAACGAACGGTTACAGTGGCGGTGGGCCATGGCAAAAAAGCAGCGCGTTTCATTAATGGCTACCTGACTAATCAGCCGTTCCAAAAAGAAAAAAAACACCCGATAGTCGGTTTTGAACATCTTCATGTATGGTACCAAACTGCTGCTCCCCAGCAACTGCAATCACACGCGGAGGAGTCGCTTCGGGTACAGGATTTTCGGGAGGTGAGGGCCGGTTTAACCGAAAAGGAAGCGCGGTACGAAGCCATGCGCTGTCTGTCGTGCGGCAATTGTTTCGAATGTGACGGCTGTTACGGTGCTTGTCCCGAAGGTGCCGTGATCAAACTCGG
Source organism: Saprospiraceae bacterium (assembly GCA_044350415.1). Classification (GTDB taxonomy): domain Bacteria; phylum Bacteroidota; class Bacteroidia; order Chitinophagales; family Saprospiraceae; genus M3007. The sequence goes on from JBILHQ010000003.1 coordinate 26,073, forward strand.
CAAAGGCAATCGCTACAGTTTCGATTACGACCGCTGTACCGGCTGCGCCGTGTGTTTCGAACAATGCCCCTGTCATGCGATTGAGATGGTGGGATCAGGAGGAATTTAAGATTTAAGATTTACGAATTTCGATTTACGATTTTACACATCAAAAAAAATGTCAAAATCCACTACAAAAGTAACTATAGATGGCAACGAGGCCACTGCTTATATCGCTTACCGCGTTAATGAGGTTTGTGCCATTTATCCTATCACGCCTTCTTCCACGATGGCGGAACTGGCCGATGAGTGGTCGGCCAAAAAGACTAAAAATATTTGGGGACATGTTCCCGAAGTCATTGAAATGCAGAGTGAAGGCGGAGCCGCAGGTGCAGTGCACGGAGCGTTGCAAACGGGTGCCCTTACCACCACTTTCACGGCCTCTCAGGGACTGATGCTGATGCTGCCCAATATGTACAAGATCGCCGGTGAACTGACTAGTGCTGTCTTTCATGTGGCCGCACGGTCGCTGGCGGCGCAGGCGCTCTCCATCTTTGGCGACCACAGTGATGTCATGGCGGCCCGCACCACTGGATTTGCGATGTTGTGCGCCGCTTCTGTTCAGGAAGCACACGATATGGCGCTGATTACTCAAGCGGCTACTTTGAAGGCACGCCTGCCTTTTTTGCATTTTTTCGATGGGTTTCGCACTTCGCACGAAGTAAATAAGATCACCCTGATTCCCGATGAAACCATTCTGGGCATGATCGATGAACAGGATGTATTCGCCCACCGACAAAGAGCACTCAGCCCCGACCACCCGGTAGTGCGCGGCACCGCCCAAAACCCTGATGTGTATTTTCAGGGCCGCGAAACGGTCAATCGCTATTATGCCCGCACGCCTGAAATCGTGCAGGCAGCGATGGATCGTTTTGCAGGGTTAACCGGCCGCCACTATCGGCTCTTTGACTACTTCGGCGCTCCAGATGCCGATCGGGTGGTACTGCTCATGGGCTCCGGTGCCCAAACAGCCGTCGAAACTTGCCAATACCTGCAGCAAAAGGGCGAAAAAACCGGTGTCTTACAGGTGCACTTGTTCCGGCCTTTTTCAATGGAACACCTCTTGGGGGCATTGCCCGATACCGTTCGGAAAATCGCCGTGCTCGACCGTTGTAAAGAACCCGGCGCTGTCGGCGAACCTTTATACCAGGATGTGATCACTTCGCTGGTGGAAGGTTTTAACCAGGGATTGCTGGAGGTGATGCCGCAGGTAATCGGTGGTCGGTATGGCTTGTCGAGCAAGGAATTTACGCCGGGTATGGTCAAAGCTATTTTTGATGAATTGAGCCAGGAAAAGCCCAAAAATCACTTTACCATCGGCATTAACGACGATGTGACGCATACCAGCTTACCTTATTCCGCACTCGAACTGAATGATCCAACCATGACACAGGCCCTGTTTTTTGCTTTGGGTGCTGACGGCACTGTGGGAGCCAACAAGAACAGTATCAAGATTATTGGCGAAAATACAGACCTGCATGCCCAGGGATATTTTGTGTATGATTCTAAAAAATCAGGTTCACAGACTGTTTCTCATTTGCGGTTTGGCAAAAATCCGATTAACGCGCCCTACCTCATTAGCGAAGCTAATTTTTTGGCTTGCCACAAATTCAATTTTGTACAAAAAGTGGACATGCTCCGCTTTGCAAAACCGGGCGCTACTTTCCTGCTGAACAGTCCATTTGGGAAGGACGATATTTGGGCCGAACTGCCAGCGCCGGTACAAGCGGCTATTCGCGACAAAAATCTCCGTTTTTACGTAATCGATGCCTCTAAAGTAGCGGAAGAAGTGGGAATGGGCAGCCGGATCAATACGATTATGCAGGTTTGCTTTTTTGCGCTTTCTGGTGTTTTGCCCAAAGATGAAGCTATTGAGGCGATCAAAAAAGCGATCAAAAAAACTTACAGCAAAAAAGGCGACGATGTGGTGCAACAAAACTTTCACGCGGTTGATGCCACTTTGGCACACCTGCACGAAGTGACGGAAAAGCCAATAATGGATCACCAAAGTGATTTTCCGGTGGTGGTGCCTGCAGCTGCGCCTGCCTTTGTACAGGAGGTAACGGCGATGATGATGGATGGCCGTGGCGATCAGTTGCCGGTGAGTGCCATGCCGGCCGACGGTACCTATCCCAGCGGAACCACGCAATGGGAAAAACGCAATATTTCCGATCTGGTGCCGGTTTGGGAACCCGATATTTGTATTCAATGCGGCAATTGCAGTTTTGTTTGTCCGCACAGCGTTATCCGTTCGAAATTTTACCACGAAAATTACCTGCAACTAGCGCCCGATGGCTTTCAGTCGGCACCGATCAATGCCCGGGGTTTTCCCGAAACACAGTACACCCTGCAGGTATTCCTCGAAGACTGCACGGGCTGCAATCTCTGTGTAGAGGTTTGTCCGGCACACGACCCGGCCGATAATGCCCGGAAAGCGATCAATTTGGCACAGAAAGCGCCCATTTTAGCTCAGGAACAAACCAATATTCAGTTCTTTGAAACCCTGCCGGTGAACGACCGGACCGAGATTGATTTCTCTCTGGTGCGGGGTGCACAATTCCTCGAGCCGCTCTTCGAATTCTCTGGTGCCTGTGCTGGTTGCGGCGAAACACCTTACCTGAGTATTCTTTCCAAATTGTTCGGCGACCGCCTTATTGTGGCCAACGCCACAGGCTGCTCTTCTATTTATGGCGGCAATTTGCCCACCACGCCCTGGACCACCAATGCCCAGGGGCGCGGACCTGCATGGTCCAATTCTTTGTTTGAGGACAATGCTGAATTCGGCCTCGGGATGCGGATTTCAGTTGACAAACAAGTCGAAATGGCAGCGACATTATTAGTGCGTTTGAGAGACGAAATTGATCCTGATCTGATAGAAGATATCCTGAATGCCATGCAAAAAACAGAAACAGATATCGCTCTCCAGCGGGATAGGGTAGAGCGGCTGAAAACATTACTGGCACCAATGAATCATCCCGATGCCGCCCAATTGCGGTCCGTTGCGGAGTATTTTATCCGCAGAAGCATCTGGCTGGTAGGAGGCGATGGCTGGGCGTACGATATTGGTTCCTCCGGGCTTGATCACGCGTTGGCCAGTGGAAAAGATATCAACGTCCTGGTGCTCGATACAGAAGTGTACTCGAATACCGGTGGACAAATGTCGAAGGCAACCCCCACCGCCGCAACAGCTAAATTTGCGGCTGCAGGCAAACGGGTCGGCAAAAAAGACTTGGCCATGCAGGCGGTCTCTTACGGCAATGTATATGTCGCGCAAATAGCCATGGGGGCCAATCCGCAACAAACCCTGCTCGCTATGCGCGAAGCGGAAGCCTATCCGGGGCCGTCAATCGTCCTCGCGTACAGCCACTGTATCGCCCATGGCATCGACATGGAAAAAGGGCTTACACAGCAAGATCTGGCAGTTGATTCGGGTTACTGGCCGCTTATTCGCTACAATCCTATGCTGCGCCAGGCGAAAAAGAATCCTTTTGTACTGGATTCACCGCGACCAACTATCCCAATGACGCAATATGCATATAACGAACTGCGCTACACCGACCTAAAACGAACCAATCCGGAAGAAGCCGATTATCTCATGCGGTTGGCACAGGAAATTGTGGACCTGCGGTGGCAGAACTATGAAAATATGGCGAAATGGAAAGCGGAGGCGTTCCAGCCGATGGCGGAGATTGTTTGATCAGGAATGGAGATTGTATTCGACAATATGTGTCTTTTGTGCAGTAAAATGTTTTTTAAAAACAGATTGTTTTAAAGTTCCCAACCATTAATGGAAAGCAATTACATTTGCCCTCCGATTTAAACCCGGCACAGGAACCGTTTAACCATTTAATGCAGCACACATGACATACGCCGATCGCATAGCGCCATTACTTAATATTTCTTCCAAACGAATTCAGGCAGTGATTGAACTGCTGGAAGGCGGCGCTACCGTGCCGTTCATTGCCCGTTACCGAAAAGAGACTACCGGCTCGCTCGACGAGGTGGAGATTGCCGATATCCAGGATTGGTTAAAAAAACTCCAGGATCTCGATAAAAGGCGGGAGGTAATTCTGGAAAGTATTTCCCAACAGGGCAAGCTGACACCGGCGTTGCGAAAGGCAATCGAAGCCGCTGCGACGATGACCGAATTGGAAGATCTGTATCTTCCATACCGCCAAAAGCGGAAAACCCGCGCATCGGTGGCGATTGAAAGAGGGCTGGAACCGCTGGCTAAACGTATTTTTTCACAACGTGACCGGGACGTGGAGACCATTGCTGCGGCTTACCTCAATGATCAGGTGGCAACCGTGGATGACGCCCTCCAAGGCGCCCGCGACATTATTGCCGAATGGGTGACCGAAGATATTAAAGCGCGCGACAAGGTGCGCCGGCATTTTATCAAAGGGGCTTTGGTAACTTCCAAATTAGTCAAAAATAAAGAAACAGAAGGTGCCAAATACCGCGATTATTTCGATTGGAATGAACCATTGAAAAACTGCCCGAGCCACAGGCTGCTCGCGATGCGGCGCGGCGAAGAAGAAGGCTTTTTACGGGTAGGCATTGCTCCCCATGAGGAAATGGCCATTCATGACCTAGAAAATATTTTCCTCACAGGCTCCGGCGAAAGTGCTGCACAGGTCAAAATGGCCGTGAAGGACAGTTATAAACGCCTGCTTCAGCCAGGTATTGAAACCGAATTTCGCAATATTTCTAAGGAAAAAGCCGACCAGGAAGCTATCCGGGTTTTTACCGACAACCTCCGCCAGTTGTTATTGTCGGCACCGCTGGGTGAAAAACGGGTCCTCGGTATCGACCCCGGTTTCAGAAGTGGATGTAAAATTGTAGTGCTTGATGCAAATGGCAATTTTATAAAAAATTCGGTCATCTATCCCCACGAACCCCAACGAAAGATTTTCGAATCCCAATCGGAAGTGGAAAACCTCGTGGAGCGTTTTCAAATTGAAGCTATCTCGGTGGGTAATGGCACCGCTGGCCGCGAAACCATGGATTTTTTGCAAAAAATAAAATTCTCCCGGCCAGTGGATGTTTTTCAGGTGAATGAAGCGGGTGCCTCTATTTATTCCGCTTCGGAAGTGGCCCGGGAGGAATTCCCCAACGAAGATTTAACCGTTCGGGGCGCAGTGAGTATAGGCCGAAGGTTGATGGACCCATTAGCCGAATTGGTTAAAATAGATCCTAAAAGTATCGGTGTGGGGCAGTACCAGTACGATGTCAATCAAACGCAACTCAAAGAAAGTCTTGACCGGACGGTGGAAAGTTGTGTGAATGCAGTCGGAATTAACCTGAATACCGCCAGTAAACATTTGCTGACTTATGTATCGGGCCTTGGTCCCACTTTAGCGCAGAATATAGTAACCTTCCGTGCCGAAAACGGCGCATTTCGTCGCCGCAGTGACCTGAAAAAAGTGCCGCGCCTGGGCGATAAAGCATTCGAACAATCCGCGGGCTTCTTGCGTATCCGCGAAGCTGAAAATCCATTGGATAATACTGCTGTTCACCCCGAACGGTACGATCTGGTGTCTCAAATGGCCAAAGACGCAGGTTGTAAAGTGGCCGACCTGATCGCCGATCACAGTCTGCGCCAAAAGATTGATTTGAAGCAGTATGTGAAATCTGATGTGGGTTTGCCCACATTGCAGGATATTCTTAAAGAGCTGGAAAAACCCGGACTTGATCCGCGCGGATCGGCTAAAACTTTTGAATTTGGCAACGTGCGCACTATTGAAGACCTTCATGTAGGTATGATTTTGCCCGGGTTGGTGAATAATATTACGGCATTCGGCGCATTTGTAGATATTGGCATTAAAGATTCCGGCCTGGTGCACGTCTCTCAAATGGCAGATAAATTTGTTAAAAATCCGTCGGAAGTAGTGTCGCTCAACCAACAGGTGACCGTGCGGGTGGTGGAAATAGATATGCAACGGAAACGGGTGGCCTTGAGCATGAAAGGAATTTAACCATGTCCAACATGGGAGATTTATCGCTCAAATACCGACTACTCGCATGGGCTAATCGCCAGGAGACCGCTGTTTTTTTGGACAACAATGAATATCCCTCCATAGAGGAACAGGGCTGGGAATGCCTGGCTGCTGTAGGAGTCACCGACGCTGTAGCGGTAAATACTGGTTCCGCCCGACAGTCGTTGCGGCAACTCCGGGACCGCAATCCAGGCAAATGGTTGTTGGGGTATTTGGCCTATGACCTGAAAAATGAAGTAGAGGATCTTTCGTCTTCCCATTTCGACGCACTCGGTTGGCCCGATTTGTTTTTCTTTTGTCCGGAAACCGTAGTGGGCATCCGCGCCGGGAAACTGATCGTTTTTGATGCACAATTGCCAGAAATGGAGATCAAAAATGCCATAGTGGCATCATTGCCTGTGTCGCCTTTTTTTCCGGAAAATAGTATCATTCTGGAACCGCGCATCAGTAAAGAAGTGTATCTGTATCTGGTTGAGGCCATCAGGGGGCATATTGGGGGGGGGGATATTTATGAGATGAATTTTTGTCAAGAATTTTATGCCGAAAATGTAGATATTGATCCAGCGGGTATTTTTGTTCAACTCAATGAAATTTCGCGGGCACCCTTCGCTACCTTTTTTAAAAACGACCATTTGTCGCTTATTTGTGGCAGCCCGGAGCGTTTTTTGCAAAAAAAAGGGGAGATGCTCGTTACCCAGCCGATCAAAGGTACCCGCAAAAGAAGCGCTGATCCATTGGAAGATGCCGCTATCCGGGAGGAACTTTTTTACAGCGAAAAGGACCGGTCAGAAAATGTGATGATCGTCGATTTGGTGCGCAACGACCTGTCGCGCAATTGCCTTCCGGGTACCGTCATTGTCGATGAATTATTCGGTATTTATTCTTTTCCGACCGTACACCAAATGATTTCCACCGTCAGGGGGACGCTTCCTGCAGGCGATGACGGACTGGATGCCTTGTTCGATGCCTTTCCAATGGGCAGTATGACCGGAGCCCCGAAAGTGATGGCCATGCAGCTCATTGAACAATACGAAACAACCCGCCGCGGACTGTATTCAGGTGCTGTTGGGTATTTTGCGCCAAACGGCGACTTCGACTTCAATGTGGTGATCAGAAGCCTGCAATATAATGCCAAAAACAAGTACTTATCCTGCTCCGTTGGCGGAGCAATTGTGTACGATTCTGTACCGGAACAGGAGTATGAAGAATGTTTAGTAAAAATAGCCGCGATCAGGAAGACACTGGAAGGTAAAAAGTAATTTAATTTGGGCTTAGCGCTTATATTTGCGCCATTATGCAAATACCACCTGATATAACTGCATTAAACGAAGAAATTCGCCAGGAATCTGCTTTCCTGGATTTGCTTTTTGCAGAAACCTCGCGCACTATCGTGGGCCAGCAGGCTATGATCGAGCGTCTTTTGATAGGACTGCTCACCAAAGGCCATATTTTGTTGGAAGGGATGCCCGGACTGGCCAAAACCCTGGCAATTAAAACGCTCGCACAGGCGATTGATGCAAAGTTCAATCGAATACAGTTTACTCCCGATTTACTTCCAGCGGATGTGATTGGTACGATGGTATACAATCCGTCACAGTCGGAGTTTACCGTCAGGAAGGGGCCCATTTTCTCCAATTTGGTGTTGGCTGATGAGATTAACCGGGCACCAGCCAAGGTGCAAAGCGCGCTGCTCGAAGCGATGCAGGAGCGACAAGTAACTATCGGTAATGAAACCTTTGGTCTGGAAGAACCATTTTTAGTGTTGGCGACCCAGAATCCTATTGATCAGGAAGGGACTTATCCGCTTCCGGAAGCACAAATGGACCGTTTTTTATTAAAAGTAAAAATCGGTTATCCGAATAAGGAAGAAGAGCGCGACATTATCCGCCGCAACCTGAGTAACCATTCGCCGCAAATACAGCCGGTGGTAAAAGCGGCGGTACTGTTGCGCGCCCGTACTGTGCTCGATCGGGTGTATATGGATGAAAAAATCGAGCAGTATATCATTGATCTCGTATTTGCTACCCGTAAGCCAGCGGAATACGGCTTGAAAAATATGGCACCGCTGATCAGTTACGGCGGCTCGCCCCGTGCGTCTATTGCCCTGGCTCAGGCATCCCGTGCAATGGCTTTCCTGCGCAGGCGGGGATATGTGATTCCTGAAGATGTACGTGCTATTGCTTATGATGTTTTGCGCCATAGAATTGGCTTGACCTATGAAGCAGAAGCACAAGGGATTGGCCAGGAAGAAATCATCAGCCGTTTATTACAAACGGTGCCTGTACCATGAATAAAACGTTCTTTTGTATCGATGGCCATACCTGCGGGAATCCGGTAAGGTTGGTGGCAGGCGGTGGGCCTGTGTTGGAAGGTGCTGATATGAGTGAAAAACGCCAACATTTTCTGCGCGAATACGATTGGATTCGCCGGGGGCTGATGTTTGAGCCGCGTGGCCATGATATGATGAGCGGGAGCATTTTATTCCCGCCCCATGATCCGGAAAATGATGTGGCTGTTCTTTTTATTGAGACCTCCGGGTGCTTGCCGATGTGTGGCCACGGATTAATAGGCACGGTAACCATTGCTGTTGAACATGGGTTGGTGAAGCCGAAAATACCAGGATGCCTTCGGGTAGAAACCCCTGCCGGTCTTATTCACGTGACTTATGAGCAGGTGGGCAAAAAAGTAAAATGGGTGGAATTAACCAATGTGCCGGCGTACCTCGCTGCTGAAAAAATCGAGGCGGAATGCCCTGATTTAGGAATGCTGACTCTTGATGTGGCTTACGGCGGCAATTTTTATGCTATCGTGGATGTCCAGCAAAACTTTCCCGGACTCGAGCATTTCAGGGGGGAACAATTGATTGCCTGGAGCAGGCACCTTCGGCGGGTCATCAACGAGCAACATACTTTTGTACATCCTGAAAATCCAACGATTAACGGATTGAGTCACTTGCTCTGGACCGGCAAAACGATGGACCCCACTTCTACTGCCCGCAACGCCGTGTTTTATGGCGATAAGGCCATAGACCGTTCGCCTTGTGGTACCGGCACCAGTGCCCGTATGGCACAATGGTACACCAAAGGATTACTCCGGCCTGGCGATGAGTTTGTGCACGAGAGTATCATCGGATCGAAATTTATCGGGCGTATTGCAGAAGAAACCACGGTGGCGGGTAGACCTGCCATCCGGCCATCTATCCAGGGTTGGGCGATGGTGACAGGGTATAATCAGATCATTCTGGATGATGAGGACCCGTATTGGGAAGGATTCCAGGTAATTTGAATATTGGTTATTTAATGCCTGAAGCACTGTTTCCAATTCTATTTATAGCATAGCGGCAATTTGCGCAGGCTCAATGCCTAGCTTTTGATGAAGATTGAGAATGTTTTTTTAAGATTTTCGGCCTGCTGCGCATGTTGTGCTGCTTCATGCGGAAGGTCTTTTTCTCTTAGTTTTTGTTTCAGAAAAAGTACGTAATTATCTCTGAGGCTTTGTCCGTATGCCAAGGCTTTTTCTCTTCCTGTCATATCTTCTTTATTCTCTTTTTCAAAATAGTATTTTTGAAAAACTACCTCATCTTCTCCGGGTAATCTAATGTAAAGCAAAAAGCCTACATCCGGTATGTGGCTTCTCCCGGAGGAGCCTCCGGAGCACGTGGTGCAGGTGCTTCCTCCTCCATCTCTTTGGTACTTTCAAATACCGTCTCCTCCACCATTGGTTTGAACAGCGGTGTGCCGTAATCGAACCAATTGACCAATTGATCGACACTCAGATCCCCGGCCTGCTCTTCCGGCGAATACAGCCCCAACACATCTGCACCGATAAATTGTCCCAGTTGGTAATAGGCTTCCCATTGGATGGCATCAAAAAACTGGTCGCTGGTAGATTCGTGCGGAAAGTCGGGGTGGTAAATTTTATACTTGTACGTCCCATATTTCAACGGATCTTCCTTGTCGGAAAGTACAGACTTGCCCATCGGGGCTGTTACAGATGACTTGACGTAAATAAAGGTGCCGGTTTTTACCGGTTTATCAAAATTCACGATATTGCTTATTTCCTTGCCCGTTGCTGGATCAATTGTTTTTTCATCCACCCAATACTGGTAAATATCGGCAATCGCAAAACGTTGTTTGGAGTACACACTCGAAGGGCGCGGTGTGATTACATCCTCCGGAGCCTGGTCTTCCCGGAAACGAATTTCAAGGCCCAGTTCGTTCCTTGCCCTGATCAGCAGGTTGTTCAGGTCAAAAAATGCATACGATTTGTCTTCACCTGCATCCACAGATATAATGAGTTTACAGCCACGCCGCAATAACTCGTAAACACCTAAGTTTTCAATATGGCCTCCGTCAGAGATATTCACCATCTTATTACTCGTGCCAATGCGCCCAAACAATTCTTTAAAAAAGTACCATGGCCACCAAACGATGCCATACGATTTTTTTAAAATCAACGGGTTGGAAATCCAAAATCCCAACCGGAAATTAAACAGCGTCATGAACACGCTGAGAACCGGGTTGGAATAAATCCCCAGTCCGGGGTTCACTGCTGCTGCGGAAATGGTTACAGCCGCAGGTAAAGTCATTTTTTTATAATCCCAATAAGCCTGAGTCGGTACGTAGGCCGTGAGTTTCGAGCCACAGAATAAAGGGCTTAATAAAAAATAGTCGCTCGCTTTGGAGCCTTTAAATTTGGCATCACCAGTAGGGGCCTGAAGGTTGAGGCACGTATTAAACAATGGATAAGGCGCAATATAATCTTCTATTTTATCACTTTTGGCATTATACAGGTCCTTTATTGCCATATTTCTATGCTTTCCGGAAAAGCACAAAAAAAGATCTGCCAATTGTTTGCGGTAATACCGGTGAAAGCTCAAGGCATTTGGATTGGCCAAATACCCCAAAATAATCAACCCGACAATGTAAAGCAAATACCGTGGAACGCTATCTGCTGAAACAACCTCGTCCGGTTGAAAACGCCCAATCAAAAAGACGGTAATAATTAAGACCATAACAATAGCAATCAATGCCTCAATCCTGTTGAATATTTTCGAAACACTTAAATTGAAATTCATACTAATATTCACCACAAAATGCACCGCCATTAAAGCTAGTAAAATGTCGTCGCCAATTTCATAAATACTTGATTTTGTCGAGTCTCCTCCCCATTGGGGTATAGGGTTCATGATGCCCACCCCTACGCTGCACAGGTACAATAAGTAAGCTATCGCACCGAACAACAGTGGGCTCACCAAACTCATAGCCCAACTCACCAAAAAGCCAATCAATAGCAAAAAACCATTGATATTCTTATAAATACCTCTTCCTGGAATCATATATTCACCATGTTGGCGCATGGCATCAGTGTGCTCGGCTGTAAATAGCTCATTGTAATCGGCTTTTTCCTTCAGCGTTCCCTGTATGTAAGAGTGGGTATAGCCCCCGCCCGAAACGGTACTCAGGTAATCCGCTTTTTTCAGAATACCAAACCGATTGAGTGTGCGCAGAAAACCAAGATTGATCGTCGCCGACCGGATGCCACCGCCCGATAATGCGATTCCAAACCAGCTGCCAGTATTGGGGTTGATGCCTAATTTCTCCCGGCGCAGCTGGAGATGTTCCTGCTCCTGTTCAATAACGTCCTTCAGCGTAAGGTCTGTTTGTACGGGTGCTTTTTTCATAAGTTGGTGTATTTTGAGCATGCCTAGATTTTTTTTCAGAAAGGAGGAATTCCGGACATGTTCTTATTAAGCAGGAGGCAAATATACATTATTGTATAGCAATATTTTCGCAGGAGCATATGAATTGGCAGAATGTTTGGGACCTTCTTGTCCATATATTGTACCTTTGTACTTCATTTTTATGTGACCTAAACAAATAATAGCGTGCAACCAAAAGAATTTTTGCGCAAACTCGGCCTAAAAGCCAAAAATGCAGGCACCTGGACTGGCCAGGAAAGTCTCCCGGGCAGTGCTCGTTCTATTCAAAGCTTTTCGCCTGTCGATGGCGAATTGATCGGCGCTGTCACCACCACCACCCGCGACCAGTACGATCAGGTCGTGGCGCGTGCACAGGATGCCTTTAAGGTTTGGCGGGAAATGCCCGCCCCCAAACGCGGAGAAATCGTACGTCAATATGGCGATGTATTGCGCCAATATAAAGATCCCCTTGGCCGCCTGGTGAGTTATGAAATGGGTAAAAGCCTTCAGGAAGGATGGGGTGAAGTACAGGAAATGATCGATATCTGTGATTTTGCAGTCGGCCTTTCCCGCCAGTTGTATGGCCTGACCATGCACTCTGAGCGGCCGGCTCACCGCATGTACGAACAGTGGCACCCACTGGGGATTGTGGGTATTGTGTCCGCATTCAACTTTCCGGTGGCGGTGTGGTCCTGGAATGCTTGTATTGCCTGGGTTTGTGGCGATGTATGTATCTGGAAAGCATCAGAAAAAACGCCCTTGTGTGCTGTAGCATGCCAGTTGTTGTTTCAAAAAGTATTAAAAACCAACAACTTGCCAGAGGGTATCTCTGCTATTATCAATGGCGATTACAGGGTTGGTGAATACATGACCAAAGACACGCGTGTTCCGCTGATTAGTGCAACAGGTAGCACCCGTATGGGCAAAATCGTGGGTAAAACGGTGGCAGAACGGCTCGGTCGCTCCCTGCTCGAATTGGGCGGCAACAATGCCATCATTATTACGCCATCTGCCGACCTGAAAATTGTGCTTACCGGCGCAGTATTTGGCGCAGTAGGTACTGCGGGACAGCGCTGTACTTCCACCCGCAGGCTCATTATTCACTCCAGTATGTATAATGAGGTGAAAAATGCCCTGGTCAATGCTTATAAACAACTGCGTATTGGCGACCCATTGGATGCCAATATGCACGTAGGACCACTCATCGATAAAGGTGCGGTACAAAATTACCTGAATTCCATAGAAGCCGTTAAAAAAGCGGGCGGAAAAATGGCCGTTGAAGGCGGTGTGCTGGAAGGGAAAGGCTACGAAAGTGGCTGTTACGTAAAACCTTGTGTCGCAGAAGCCCAAAATGATTGGGAAATCGTACAACACGAGACTTTTGCCCCGATTCTTTACCTCATTAAATACGACACTTTGGAAGAGGCTATCGCCCTCCAGAATGGTGTCCCGCAAGGGTTATCTTCTGCCATTATGACCAATAATCTGAAAGAAGCAGAGCGATACCTGTCAACAGCAGGTTCCGATTGCGGTATTGCTAATGTTAATATCGGTACATCCGGTGCAGAAATTGGCGGCGCTTTTGGCGGCGAAAAAGAAACTGGCGGTGGCCGGGAGTCCGGTTCTGATTCGTGGAAGGCCTATATGCGCCGGCAAACGAATACAATTAATTATTCAGACGGAATTCCCTTGGCACAGGGAATTAAATTTGATTTTTAAAGCCACAAAGACTAAGGGCAGGTACAGGATTTTTAAAAAGAAAATCTTAGGCAAACGCTGAGAAATACTGTTGCAATAGGGGGGGCGAGTTTTGGTGGCCTTATTTTTTTAAAGGTCGATTAATTGCTATTAATAATTTTTTTTAAAAAAATATTTGTTATTAAATCGTAGATTCACATATCTTTGCGCCAGTTCTTTTTTTAAAAAGTACTTAATTTCTCTTGAAACTTAATTTCACCCCTTTTTGGGGCGTTTTTAAAATAAATTACGGTAGGAAGATTGATTTTTCATGGGCCGCCCGACGTAAGTTCGGCGGCTTTTTATGTTCTCTTCCACTTTTCCCGTATCCGGTGAATAAGGTCTCAATTTGATCAGCTCATATTCGGCAGTCCTTTTTGGGTCCATAACAGAAAAGTTCTTACGACGGATCCTGCCACACTTATTGTCATTTTTTGGGGGAGCTGTTATAAATAACAATAAATACCATTGCGGCCTTTAGCGAAACTGGAATTTCTGCAGATAATTCATCGGTAACCACCCAATCTCTTGGATCATTAGCATATTGGACGGCTACCTTATAGGAGCCATGTTTTTTGTCAGTGACATTCCATTCCCCAAAATCACTGGTATACCGACTTTTAAAATCAAGGGAAATATCGCCGTTAGCGATCCGCCATTGGGAAAAATCGCCACTCCAGATGGTTTTCATAGTAACAATATCTCCATCGAAAGTGCGCAATTCCCAGGAAGAAGGGTCGTTTTTCCATTTTAATTTAATGGTGCCCTGCCGCGCCTGTATCTCAAAATCCCATTCTGTCCAGTCTTCTTTGGCATCCAGCCAGCGTTGTTTTATTTCGCCAATTTTCACCTCTTCCACTTCCGCATCGGTGCTGTCAGTTTCGGGTTCGGTCACTTCGGTAGTAAAAAGATCCCAGGCGACAAAAGAATTACTCCATTGTGTACTAACGCCGGTGATTTCCTGGGCGGGCAGGGCTTGGGCAAGTAAAAGGAACCAAATAGCTGTTCTCATAATTTATCTTTAAAAAAAATGAATGAAACGATGTATGCTTCTGCGAAAGTACGCAGATTTGCACTCCTTAAAATACGAGCGTTGTTGTGGTGAAAGCAGAATGGTCTCCCACCGCTGCAAACGCTCTTACCTTTCCAAATACACAACCTAAAATATGGAAAAAATTGACGCTCCACAAGCTCCAAAACCAGTCGGTGCTTATCCGCATGCCCGTCGGGTGGGTAATCTTTTGTTCCTTTCAGGCATTGGTCCAAGGGATCCCCTCACAAATAGCGTTCCCGGCCTGGAAAGAAGTCCTTCAGGGAATTTTATTCAATTCGATTTTGAGGCGCAGGTGCATTCGGTCATGCAAAATGTGAAATCAGTGTTGGAAGCATCCGGTGCTAAATGGGAAAATCTGGTGGATATTACGGTCTTTCTTACCGATATGCAACGCGATTTTCATACGTTTAACCAAATTTACGCTACCTACTTTGCCGAACATCAACCCTGCAGAACTACTGTAGGTATTAACAGCCTGCCCACGCCAATTGCGATCGAATTAAAATGCCTTGCAGTACTGGATGACAACGACACGAAGCGGTGATCAGTGAAGGGCATTTTGGAGGTGGGTGACTGTAGTGAGGTTCTGCGGAAGGTCAAATGCTTCGTAGATATCTATTTTTTCTCTCCGGCTCAGGTGGAAACTCAGAGAGGCTTCCCGCTGCCGGCGGACCGGCCGATAAACAAATCGAACTACTTCCAATCGGTTATCGCCCAACAAGTCCGATATCAACGCCAAAGTGTTGTCCTGATCATAATCCTGCTGGACGGTAATTCGGGATGCTGCTTCAGCAGGAGTCAGCAAATCACCAATAATTCCCTTTTCATCACTTTCAACCACCGATTCCACTTTTTCCCAACACCTGATTTGTACCAATACCACGCCGCTGGTATGTTCCTGAATCCAGTTTTTGAAAGTGTGTATAAAACGGGCTGAAAGGGTGATACCAAAATTGTCTCTTAAGCCCGCATCCATAATTTCGAGGGAGGGACGCGTAGGCAGCCAGGTATTGGGTAAAATAAACGGGAAGGTACAGTTCATCCGAAGGGCAGAGACAAAAGATAGGCTATCTCCTTGTTGTTGAGCAAATAATCGGGACCATTCCACACCATCCACCTCTGCCTGTACTGGTCGCCGGACGGATTCTCCAGGCCTTGTTAAGTAGCTGACACCTAAGGGACTAATTAACACCCGCCGGCTGTCATTAATAATAAAGGGCGAAATTACCATCATCGGAATGATTCCGTTTTGTTCGGCAGTGCGGTAATCCGATACTTTTTTGCCCATTCGACCTTTCAAATTGGTATTGAACTGGCGTTCAAAATAATAACCACGGTCAATCTGGTAAGTCTGACCGGCGTAATGATACTGCTGTACCGGAAAAATGAGATCATTGGATACCAATGCCGTACTGATGGGATTGAGCAAATCGAGCCCCAAGTCTGCAAATAAACTGGGATCCTGTGTAGAGATCTTTTCTCCTGATTTTTCCCGCAACATCACTTCTCTTAAATACCCGGCACTTAACATTCCGCCTGACGCGCCGGTAATAAGTGCTGTCTGGTTTAAAAAATTGCCTTTGGTGAGGCTATCCACCGCCTGCATTACCCGCATGGTCCACAAAGAGGAGCGCAAGCCACCACCACTTACACAAACAAGGATCATTTTTGGTTTAGACGTCTTTTGGTGGGACAGCCATTTATTGAGTACGGCCTCCGTGTCCAATTTGTCCTTCGCAATGATAGAATCAGTGCTCAATTTTTCCAATAAATCATAATTGTAAGCAGGCCGAAGTGCGGCCGAATAATTTAAGCCAAATGCTTTGTTGCGGTAAATGAAATATCCTTTTGCAGTAAAAGCATTGATGACCAGAATGAGAAGAATAAATGCAAAAGTGCTCCACTGGCGAAACCAGAAGGTAATTGCACCAAATAATGCCATTCCAATACTGGCCAATACGAAGATATTTACGCTGGTGGGAAACCTGAACCACTCGTATTCTAATAACCACCCTTGCACCATCAACAACCCCAGGGCTACACCTAAAACGACAATGGCATTGGCGTGATTTTGGCGAAAAACCTTCCCCAGCAGATAAGGGTCATAATGCGCAACACTGCGCACCAGCCTTACATGGCATCGTTCTGTTAGATAAGTATCGACTCTCCATCTCGTGGCTCCTGCTTTGATTTCCCCTAATGTGGGTGTCCTCCGCCCGGGTACAAGAAGGCGGCCTCCGGGTCGGGGCACAAATTTGCCCGGGCGCAGGAACGACACAATGTCCTTGTTGGTAAAATAAAGATAACCCGCTAAAAATAATATAAAAACAATAGCCCCCAACAATAATCCAGCAATGTTTTTAACGATTTCCACCTTCCCGATTAGCTCGTCATGTGCCTGGAACCAGATCGCCGCACTGAAGTACGCTATAAGAAACCCTGCCGGAATCAGGCTGTTGTTAATGGAAAATTTGGTAAAAGGGGCACCAAGGGTCGCTAAAAATGGAAACCGGTCTGCACATAATAAATAGGTGGTCAGGTTCCAAATCATTATAAACGCTCCCAACGCCGTACCAGTTATGAAGAAACTCAGAAAGCCTACTTCACCGCGGTATTCTGGGGTAAGCATCAAATAGTGCATCCCCAGTAAATGACCCAATTGCCCCGTAACCAGCAGGCTCAGCACTACCCACAAAAATATCAGCACCAAGTGGCTCCTGAAGTGGAGTGCCAGCAGACGAACAGGGAATGAGTATTGTATTTGGCGAAACCACATAAGCGAATAGTCAACGTCAAAGTTAACGGGATAAACCCGAATGGACAATACTATAGTTGTTGCGGATAGCCTCCCACAGCAACAACGCCACTAAAACTTGAAGCCTACCGTCATCAGTATATCATTAATTTTACTTTCAGTCGATGCAATCGGTAAAACGTCAGCACCGGAATCGGCAGAAACAGAACCGTTCGCAGTACTTCTTCTGAATGCCAAATCAATATAAGCCGTTTTCATCCGAATTCCCGCGCCGAATGAAATCGCATTGTTAAAACCTGTTTGGTCTTTTTTGGCTTTACCCAGCATGTTATAACCTACGCGTAACCGAAAAATATCAAGCACCGCTTCAGCCCCAAAGCGGTAATTGGTAACGGCTTTATATCCCGTGCTGATAGTAGTATTTAATTTAGCTTCATACGCTCTGGTGGAAGCATCTGTTTGGTTTTTAGTGAGGTTAAAATGACTGGAGGAGTAGTCAATCCATTCCACATCACCCGAAATAAAACCATACTTTTTGACCAGCAACGCACCGCCGAATACGGCTTTCCAGGGAGTCCGCAAGCGGTAGTTGAAAGGCTCTGCATTACCTTCTCCTGAATTCTCAAATGTCAGGATATTCCCGGAACCACTGGCGTCCTGGTCCTCATAGACGTAGTTCAAGGTAGTGCTGAAGTTGTCGGTGAGATTCAGGAACGAAGGGGTGTGGAATGCTCCTCCGATGCGAATGGCCTGCGAAACGCGGAATGTTGCTCCGATTTTGGCATTAACCCCCACGCCACGGGTGCGAAGATCATCGGTATAAGTCAGGTTGTCGAAATAGGTGACATTGCCCTGGTAACCGCCTCCTGGATCGCTTTCGGTGTACGTACTGCTCTGGCGGTAGTTGATCATTGGAACGCCAATTGTCGCCCCGATCATCAGTTTTTCTTTGTAGTTGCCTGCGAAAGAAAGGGTCATCTCATTTTGCGCCCCACTGGTATTCACATTATGGGTCCGGTAGATGGTCGCATTTTCATTCCCTGCAAAATCATAAGAAGGCGCACCATCAATAAAATAGATAGCACCCGCCTTGTAGGCCATACCTGCTCCGAGGGCATAAAGGTTCTCCGGATCGCCGCCGCCGGCCAGGAAGGGTTCGGCATCGTCGAACCAGCCTTTCAATATAGTGCCGCTTCCGGTACTTTCATAATTAATTCTCTGGTTGAAATTGGCCAATTGATTGTAGCCAAGCCCTACGTTGAAGGTCTTCCAATCACTTTTTTCACCAGGATCTGAATTGAAGACTAAACCCAGGTTGGTAAAACGGAACTTGGTCGCCTCTCCACTGGTAACCGGGCCGTTGGGCACACTGGCATCGGTGGACGCAAAATATACGCCCGGGGTAAACATAAATTCATCAGAACGGAACATGGCTAAGCCTGCAGGATTGAGGCTTACGGAACCAAATTCGGCACCCAACGCCGAAAAAGCACCACCAACACCTGCCATTCGTGCAGTGCCAAAATGCTGGGTGCGCGAATAGCGAAGGGCATCGCTGGCTGACTGGGCAAAAGTATTAACGAATATTGCCAGGGACAAGACTGGGATCAAGAGATATTTCATAATAATTGGGTATGGTATAGAAAGGGTGGAAAATGGTGTGTATCACCGGTTTCCCACCCTTTTTTATTAATAACTTGTTTCAGTGGGAGGCCATCAGGCAAAAAATCCTAATTTCATGGCCCGGACGAACTCACCAAAACAAGTCTCGATTTATTTAAGAATGCTGATTAGTTGCCGCGCCCGCCTCCACGGCTGCTGCCGCCACTGCTGCTTTTACTGCTGCCGCCACTGCTGTTATTGCTGCTGCCGCCGCTGCTGCGGGAACTGTTGTCGCTGCCCCGGCTGGAGGATGGCGTTTCGCTGCTGCGGGAAGAGCGGGTTTCGGACCGACTGGAAGATGGCTCAAATCCTCCACCGCGATTGCCCGAAGAACGCTCGTTTGAACGGGTTTCGGATGGTGCAGTACGCTCAGGGCGGACTTCGCGGCTTGGACGTGGCTCGGATGGAGTGGTACGTTCAGACCGGATTTCGCGGTTCGGGCGTGTTTCTGATGGTGCAGTGCGTACTGGACTTGTTTCGCGATTCGGACGGCTTTCTACTGGAGAAGTCGCTCTCTCGCTGCGCGTTTCGCGGGTTGGCTGCGTTGTCGGATTGACTCTTTTTGGGGTAGTTGTTTCGCGGCTGTTACGCTCACTAACTGTCCCTGAAGGATTTACAGCAGGGTTGTTTCTGCCGTTGGTATTATTCCGGGTTAACTTGGAGTCTTTGTCGGGCTCCGCATCACGTACCACTCGACCGTTCGGACGGGTAAGTTCTACTGTTTTTACATTGGCCTCTGCTGTGGCAAGACGACCATTGTTATCTTTAAAGCGGACATAGCCCTGATCTACTCCGGTGCCGCCGTGGCGTGGTCCGGTGTAAGTATTGGGTTTGTACCCGCCACCATTGTTGCCGTTGTTGCCATTGTTATTATACCAGTGGTTATTGTTTTCCCAACCATTAGAATAATATGGGTTGTAACCATTCCATGTCCAGTAAGGATCGTAGAAATAATTATTGGTTACACAAGGGTTGTACCAGGGACTGTTCCAGCCATAATTGCTGTAGCCAGCATTGAAGCCCCAGGGGTTGTAAGCATAGGGATTGCTGTATCCCCATGAATTCCACTGGTTGAAACGGCGGTACCGGCGATATGACCAATAATCGTCGAATCCGGAAACATAAATAGATGCACCGGGAAGGTAGTAGGGATCGTAGAAATACATATCCACATAAAAGGGGTCATAATAGTCTACGACCGGCGTGCGGCGGTGAAAGCGACGGATGCGGGAAGAATACTGATACGCGTATTCATCTTCATCATCGTAGTAACCATCGTCGTCATTGGTACGGGTAACGCCTGTGTTGTCGTACTCATCGGCATACGTATCTGCCGGAGCAGTGGTCGTGGTGGTCGAAGTAGTAGTAGTAGTGGTGGTGGTCGTAACCACAGGGCGGGGCGAAGAAGGATCGTAGTACAGATCATCCTGTGCCATGGCGGGAGTGGCAGCCAACGCTGCCAATACGGCCATCCAGATGTTAAGCGAGAATCTATGTTTGCTTTTCATGGCAACAAAATTTAGTTTGTAAGTTATGAACCAGGGGTCAACCTGATTACTCTGCAAATCTATTACCTTTGTGGTCGTTTTTTTGGTTAAAGCCAATTTAATTCGTAAAAAGATTATAGTTAAAGTTTGAAAAAATGACCTTTTAAGGGTTAGTATTTGTTAAAATTTTAATTTATTTTCTGTTTTTTTGATTTCGCAAGGCTCCCTTTTCGCAATTTTACTGTTTGAGGGGTGATTTCGCGGAACTAATTTTTGGAGAATAATCTTTATACTTAGAACATTCACCAGCATTAAAAGTTACATCGCCTTTTATTAATAATTTGCAAAAGGCATTCAAAACATTAGATAAACACGATCATGGCAGAGAAGATTACCTCACGCACCGAGAATTATTCGCAATGGTATTTAGACATTGTACAAAGGGCACGTTTGGCCGACAACTCTCCGGTGAGGGGATGTATGGTGATCAGGCCCCACGGTTTTGCAATTTGGGAAAAAATGCGCGATACCTTAGATGGGATGTTTAAAGAAACCGGGCACGTAAATGCTTACTTTCCCTTGTTTATCCCGAAGAGTTTTTTGAGCAAGGAGGCAAAACACGTGGATGGGTTTGCACAGGAATGTGCTGTGGTAACGCATTACCGCCTCAAAACTATTGGTGAAGGCGATAACCGGGAGGTCGTCGTCGATCCGGAAGCCAAATTAGAGGAGGAACTTATCATTCGCCCTACTTCTGAAACGATTATCTGGAATACTTACCGCGACTGGATTCAAAGTTACCGCGACTTGCCATTGCTGATCAATCAATGGGCCAATGTGGTCCGTTGGGAAATGCGTACCCGTCCTTTCCTGCGCACTACAGAGTTTTTGTGGCAGGAAGGCCACACTGCCCACGCCTCAGAGCAGGAAGCGATGTCGGAAACCCGTTTGATTCTGGATGTTTATGCACAATTCGCGGAGGAATATATGGCGATGCCTGTTATTAAAGGTATCAAAACCGCCAATGAACGATTTGCAGGTGCCGAAGAAACGTTCTGTATCGAATCCATGATGCAGGATGGTAAAGCCTTGCAGGCCGGCACGTCGCACTTCCTGGGCCAAAATTTCGCCAAAGCCTTCGATGTGCTCTTTTTGAATAAAGAGAATCAGCAGGAGCATGTTTGGGCCACCTCATGGGGTGTTTCCACCCGTCTGATCGGCGGCCTGATCATGACCCACTCCGACGACGACGGACTGGTATTGCCGCCCCGGCTCGCCCCAATACAGGTGGTGATCGTTCCAATTCCTAAACCATCGCCTGAATTGACAGCGGTGGCAGAAAAAATTGCCGCTTCTTTGAAAAAAATGGGCGTCTCTGTCAAAATTGACAATGACGACCAAAATCGCCCCGGATTCAAATTCGCAGAATATGAACTGATCGGCGTTCCGGTCCGCCTCGGACTTGGTGCACGCGACCTCGCCAATCAGCAGGTGGAAGTAGCCCGCCGCGATACCAAAGAGAAGGCCAATGTGCCATTAGAAGGTATTGATCAATACATTGTCAATTTGCTCGAAGAAATTCAGCAGAATTTGTTCAACCGCGCCAAACAACACCGCGACGATCATATTACAAAAGTAGACGATTGGGACGCGTTCATTGAAGTGCTCGAAAACAAAGGTGGCTTTGTTTATGCGCATTGGGACGGTACCACCGAAACGGAATTGGCGATCAAAGAAAAAACAAAAGCGACGATCAGGTGTATTCCGCTCGATGATGATGTGGAAGCAGGTGCGTGTGTACTTACGGGCAAGCCAAGTGTAAGGAGGGTTTTGTTTGCGAAATCATATTAGAAACGACATGCTCAACGCTATAAAAACTAAAATGGGCCGGATTTGACAACTTTTTTTTGAAGTTGTCAAATCTTTTGTGCCCGTCCCGTCCTGCCTTTTTTGTTAATCTTTTATTTTTTTACAATTGTATTAGGCGTTTAGATTACATTTGTTATCGAAAAGAATCGCCCATGTGTTTTATTCAAATATTTCAATTGAAACGCCTATAATTTTTTCCGCTGAATGGCGGCTGAATTATGGGCGTTTTTATTTTATCACAAAACCAATGCAACCAAATGAAAAGTGCAATAAAAAAGACTACTCACCTAAAATCATATTTAATATGAAACAGATTGCTTTTTTCCAACTCACCTTAAATTTCAACAAGCATTTTTCCAGGAAATGCTCCATGTGCTTCCTAACCGGTGCGTTCTTTTTTCTTTTTCTGGTTTTCGGCAAACTGACTGCAAATGCGCAAGGCGGATCCGGGAATATTGAAGGGGCGGTTTATCTCAAAATACAGGACACCTCTTCATTTCAAATTACTTTTCCTCCTGCGGGTAAAAATATTGTTCCACTTCATCCAATCTATCAGACATTTACGAACTTTGGAGTCACCAACGTTTATAAACCCTTCTCCGTTTGCCGGGATTTCGGTACCTGCAACAATGGTTAATATTCAAAATAATGGATATCGCAATAATCATATTGGTGTATCTATTCCTGGTAATGGAGGAGGATATTCCGGCCCTGTTATATGGCAAACTCCTTTTATAGGCAACTCAATCAGTAGCGGTAGCAGCCAGCTTTTACCTCCCTGCGATGCAGATCTGCCCAATTACAGTTCAAATTATGGTTATGCCGGAGTTGTCGATCTTGGCGCAAATTTTACTGTGGGAGAGTCAGGCTTTCTTCAAAACCGATTCACCAATCTTCGTAATGGTATAATTGGTGAAAATGTATTTCTGAATGTAAACAATGCTAAATTTGAACACATAATTGGTTTTTTGGATACTGGATTTCCAAATTATAGTGATTCCAAAGGTGTTGGAGTTGCATGTAATAAGTGTTGGGTGAATATAAAAAATTCCCGCTTTATTGATGGCGGTCATGGCATGTACCTGAACGGAGGATTTATGTCAGTTCAGGGAAATTATACATCCAGGGTACACAGAAGTCTGGAATCGTGGAATTCCTATTCCATTGGCGTAACCAAAGACAATGTTTTTAATTTTCTCGATAATGGTATTCGTGCAAGAGAACTTATCGTCGCTCCGTTCTTTAGTGGGTTCAATATCGACAAAAATATTTTTAATACAGAAAATCAACCAACATCTAGTCAGGGTTTTAGCGGCATTGAAGTTGTAAATGCATTTAATACTACTATGCCGGCAATTGCCAACATCACCAGAAATGAAATTTATATCAATGATAATATAAATGGAATTACTGTCGGGAATCAAAATGATTGGGATATAGCTGATAATACCGTGGAATTTAGCGACGGAACAGATAATATTCCGGTCTTTGGCGCAGGGATACAGTTAGATAATTCGGCAATTAATTACCTCTACAATAATGCTGTTTCCGATGCTGCGGGGATTGCAGGTTTTTCCTCAGGATTCAGCGTCAACGGCAGTTCAGGCAATGTATTTTGCTGTAATAATACTTCCGGCAATGCTCAGGGCAGCGTATTCACCGGTTCCAGCAATGATACCCGGTTCAAACATAATGAAATGTCTGCCCATACTACACCGCTGCTGCTTTTCCCCGGGACAGTTATTGGGGATCAACCATCACAGATAGATTTACAAGACCCTACTACCAACAGTAATCTTTTTTTAGAAGGGTGCGGGATAGCTGTACACGCTGATCTTACCCTTGCTGGCCTGTCTGAGTTTTTTACAAGGGACGAAGCCCATCCGTACTGGCCCGATGATGTAAATCCCAAGCCTGGATGGTTCACTGCCAATAGTGCCAACCCTTCTGAATGCAGCGGAGATGCCCAATGCTCCATTGTTGAATACACGGAAGGCAAGAGACGCAAGGTGATCAATGAGACAGATATCGCTATAGTTGAGGGAACTATGGTTCGCTCCACCTACGGACCCGCTTTGCAATGGGAGGGCGAGCGTGATCTTTATACCCGTTTGAAACAAAACCCTGACATGTCAGGTAATGTTTCTTCAGTGGATAATTTTTATGCAGTGAAGGAATCGGGAAGCGCACTTAAAGCATTTTATGAAGCCGACCAGGTTTTGGAGAATATAGAACGGATACCGGCATCTTGGGGGCAGATAATGGAGCAGGCCCATGTCAAAATTGATGAGATTGAAGAAGATTTTAATCAAAAACTCAATCAATTGGCACAAGTAAATACTACCGCTGACAGCATAAATATTTATTGGGAAGCAGCGGCCATACGTTCCGGATTGGTGCAACCGATGTCGATATTTCTTGAAAAGCAGCATCAGGCAGATTCTTTGCGTCAGGCGAGAGCTACAGCTGCATTGAGCATAATAGAGGCTTTGCCTGAGGCGGATATTTTGCAAAGTAACCGGAAGACGGCACTGCGCATATATACAGCATTAAAGGCGTCTGGATATAACCGGCTTACGCAAGCCCAATTTGTCGATATCTCTCCTGTAGCCAATCAATGTCCGCTCAGCGGAGGAAAAGCAGTTTACCTCGCCAGAGCGCTTTACAGGCTGAATGAAGATAAACAGTTTGATGACGGTACTATTTGCGGGCTTGCCGAAAGAGGTGATATAAACACTTTAAGAAAACCTCTTCTGCAAAATCTATCATTACAACCAAATCCAACAACAGGTTTTATTCAGGTACTTCTATCGGATACAAACGAAGAGCAACAGGTAATTATTCACGTAACAGACATTTCCGGCAAGGTAGTATTAAGCACTATGCCATCTGTTGCGGATGATGGGCTATGCTCTTTAGATGCCTCAGTACTCGCTCCAGGGGTATATATTTGTCAGGTATCAACTCCAAGCAAGGTCTTTTCCCCTTTAAAATTTATTATCATTCGCTAATGTGCGTCGAAGAGGTCTCCTGCCTAATAAAGGCAGGAGGCCCTTTCTTAATTATCTTTTTTATGAAATCGAGGCTCTTAATTATTTTATTTTGTTGCATCCCATTATTGTTTCAGGCCCAAAAATATGATAATACCTGGGTCACAGGATATGCCGGAGTTGGTCCACAGTACGGAAATTCATTTTTAACTTTTACTGATGGGTCTCTGATTATCGACAGTATATATGCGAGTGCTCCTTTTCAGGATAATAATGCTTCATTTTCCAGATTTGATGGACAATTTTTTGCTCATTTTAACGGAAATCATATCAGGGATCAATCATTTCTTGGTATGCAGAATGGAACATACTTAAATGAAGAAATTTCCATAAATTACGATATGTCCGATGACGACCTTACTCAAGGTGCTATGTTTCTGCCCTATCCCGGCCATCCGGATAGTGTCATGTTGGTATACCTGAGCTCGGAATATTTAGTTGATTCAGGCTTGGTTACGGATGTTGTAAGTTCAGATATAAGTTATGCAATTATAAAAATGTCCGATAACGATGGAAAAGGCAAAGTCGTTGATCTGAAAAAATCCTTTGTCCATGATACTTTACAATTTGGTCATTTGCAGGCCGTAAAACATGCCAATGGCCGTGATTGGTGGATACTGATCATGGAATACAGCGGCAACCGGTTTTACAGGATACTTTTCGATACTTTGGGGTTACATACGCCTGAAATACAAAGCATTAGTAAAAAAGTCTATGCTGGGGCCGGCATGAATAAATTCTCTCCTGACGGCACAAAATATGTTGGTTATAACGGAGATACTTTTCTCCCTACAGGGTCCTCCATAGATATCTTCGATTTCGACAGGTGTACCGGGCTGTTGTCCAATCAACAACAATTTAAAATGAAGGGTGAATACGGTGGCATCGCCATTTCCCCCAATTCCCGTTACCTCTCAGGCATTGGGCGATACTGTTTTTCAATACGATCTCCAAAGTCAAAATATCTGGGATACCCGTACAATTGTAGCGCTTTATGATGGGTTTGAGGATCCTTTTCAGGTCAAATTTTACCAGTTTCAGTTAGCACCTGACAACAAAATCTATATCACGGCTACCACCAGCACACAATACCTGCATGTGATCAATCAACCCGACGAACCCGGACTGAACTGCGACTTCCGGCAGCATGGGGTTAAATTGTTGAAGTTTTATTACGCTTCCATACCCAATCATCCGAATTATCGCCTTGGTCCGGTCGATGGTTCTTCGTGCGATTCATTGGGCATCGACAACCTACCGAAAGCGTGGTACCGCTACGAGCAGGATACCCTCGACCCGCTTCAGGTGTCGTTTCACGACCTGTCATTTTATGAGCCGGGTAGCTGGACGTGGGATTTCGGTGACGGTTCGCCGGGCAGCACAGAGCGACATCCCGGCCATCTTTTTGACCACCCCGGCATATACCAGGTTTGTCTGACGGTGAGTAACGGTAATGGAACGGATACGCATTGCAAAACGCTTTATTTGGGGGTATCAGCGCAGGAGAACCCTGTTTTGCAAAACCAGATATTAGTGTCCCCCAACCCTTTTACTGATTTTTTGTCGGTGTCGCTGAGTGCAACACTGCGCAGTCCGGTATTTCATCTGTACGATCTGGCTGGGCGGGAAATCTGTGCATCAAAGATGGAATTGGGTATTAATGAAGTTAAATTGGGAACACTGGCCCGGGGCTCTATTTTTGGCAGGTGTGTTCGGGGACAGAAGTGGTAAAGACAGGGAAAATAGTGAAGGCGGGGAAAGGGCAGTAGGCAAATCCGGCTATCTGTCGATCAGAATCATCCTGCGAAGTGACCCACGTCATTTCGCGGGATTTTTTTTCAGGTGATCTTTGTATCAAATTAAACGATACACACCATGAAAAAGATACTTGTTCCAACGGACTTTTCTGGTAATGCAGGGCACGCATTGGAAGTAGCTGCCACGCTTGCTGCAAAATACAAGGCTACACTGGTGTTATTACATGCTAATACACAGGCCATTTACGCGCCGCCACTGGCAGAATATGGTAATTCTGTTAGCTTTGACATGATGGACTATGCGGCAGCGGCAGCGGAGGAGTTGTATGGCTTAAAAAAGGAACTTATTGCAGATCCGGAGTTTGCCAGTCTTGACATTGAGACAATAGTGGAAGAAGGTTTTTTATACAGTACTATTGAGCGAATTGCTAAAACAAGTGGGGTGGATCTGATTGTAATGGGAACAAAAGGCGCAACGGGCGCGCTGGAGTTTTTTGTAGGCTCCAACACAGAGAAAGTAATCCGGGTGTCACCTTGTTCGGTATTGGCAGTGCCTAATGGTGCTACCGAAATATTAGAGATTAAAACGATCGTGTTGCCCACTACTTTAAGACCTGACCAAGGGAAAGTATTTAACCAATTGGCAGAATGGCAGAAAAAATTCCATTTTGAAGTGAAGGTTTTATACCTGAATAATCCTGGAGGATTCAAAGATGATGAAGCCATTCATGCAGCAGCAGATCAAATGGCGGAGAAGGCAGGGCTTAGAAAAACGTCCACTTTTGTTAGTGCCAATACTTTTGACGAGGAGGCGGCCATTTTGCAGTTTGCGCGGTTGAACAAAGCAGATATGATTGTTATGGGCACGCACCAACGCCAGGGTCTATCTCACATGTTGTTTGGCAGCCTGACTGAAGATACCGCAAATCACGCATCAGTACCGGTATTAAGTATACCGATCTGATCGATGTAAAAAAATAATTGATGAAGGATTTCGTAAGCATAATCGCTGGCTGGCAGTAATGTCGCGCCAGCGATTTTTTTTGGAGCGCCATTCCCGCTCTTCGTTCGGGATGACAATTGTACTGCCGACAGCATCGGCGACGGTGTGGCCACCACTTATCCCGCTTTTCATTCGGGATGACAACTGAGTAACAGACAAAAAATAAGCCAGCCCGAATCCGGACTGGCTTATTTTTTTGTGTGTTTACAGTGGTGATTAATATTTAATCCCCAGCGCTTTCAGTGTAGCGAAATCGAGGTTACCTACTGGCAAACCTTTTTCTTTCTGGAACTTCGTGAGGGCTGCTTTGGTACGTGCGCCAAGGATATTATCGATTGGGCCCGGATCATAACCTGCTTTCAACAGTGCATCCTGGATTTGACGGATAGTGTAACTTGTTACTTTGTCGCCACAAAGAACTTCGCGCCACTCTGTAAAGCCACCTGGTTTAACGAGGGTGCGTTTGTTGACAGTAGCGTATTCCTGTGGGATCACTTCAGTAGAAGTAGAAGCAGCAGTTTTTACCATTTTGGTAGTCTGCGTTTTGTATTCAGCCGGAATCATTTCTTCGCGGGTAGTTGCAGGGCTCACCAAAACCTGTTTGGTAACAGTAGCATATTCAGCAGGCACTGCTTCTTCGCGAACAGTAGCAGGTGTCTTGATCACTTGCGTGCTTACGTTTTTGTATTCAGCGGGAATAATCTCTTCGCGGGTAGTTGCTGGTGTTTTGATCACCTGAGTCGTTACGTTGGAGTATTCCGCCGCAATGATTTCTTCGCGGGTGGATGCTGGTGTTTTAACAACGCGGCTGGTAACTGTTTTGTATTCAGCCGGAATGATTTCTTCGCGGGTAGATGCTGGTGTTTTTACCAGACGAACTGTACGGGTACCCATTTTAGCAGGCACCTGGATAGTTTTGGTGCAACCTGCGTCTGCAACGCCAGAAGCATCACAACCTTTGTTGACGCGTTTAGTAACCGTTTGGTATTCAGCAGGAACATCAACGAGACACCATACGAGACAATCGTCTGGGTTGGCGCTCAGACAGTTAGCGTCTGCTTTTTTCTTTACCCATTTTGTGCTGGCTGGTTTTACTTCAATGCGCTCTGTAACTGTTTCGAATTTAGGTTGCAACACCTGGATAGTGGTGGTCGCGGCTTCCATTACGTACTGTTCGGATTTAGTTTCATAAACCGCAGGCACCTCAATAAGGCGTTTGCTTTCTGGTTTAATCACAATTTTATCCGTTTTTACTTCAAATTCAGCAGGCACGCTGATGAGGCGTTTGGATTCCGGCTTTACCATGATGCGCTCCGTTTTATTTTCATAAACGGCTGGAACAGCAATAAGGCGTTTGGATTCCGGTTTCACCATAATGCGCTCCGATTTGGTTTCATAAACAGCAGGAACAGTGGTGATGCGTTTGCTGGCAGCTTTAACTACGATCTGCTCCGATTTAGTATCATACTTAGCAGGAACAGGAATTAAACGCTTGCCGGCGGCTTTCACTTCCACCTGCTCCGATTTAGTTTCGTAAATCGCTGGTTTAACAATCGTTTTTACACCAGCAGGTTTTACAACCACCTGTTCAGTAGTAACTTTAAATTCATCCGGGATCAAGCATTTTGCATAGCATTTGCCGGGCTGAGCATTTGGAATTTGCTCGCCAAGCTGTGCAAAAGCAGAAAAGGTAATGCCCAGAAAAAGGGGGAGGAGAATCTTAAATTTTCCCATAACAAAATAATTTCAGTTTAATAATTATGTAATTTGTTTTGTTTAGATGATTTTTTAAATCACGCAAAAGTACGAAAGATAACTATGCAAGTGTTAAAAAATGCTTTAAATTTAAGTAAATGACTCAAATTAACTTTGGATAGGCGATAAAATATTTGGTGACAAGTTGGGTATACAGCGGAACATCGGAACACTCGCTGACGGGTTTTACAGTGCCATCTTTAAAAAGGATATAAATAGGTTCTTTGGCTTCATTATATGCCTGGTTACTTTCCTGTCCTTCAAAAAGCAAATAGTCAACCGGGAAGGGTTCTTTGATGAGTAGTTGCAACCGTTGACTGATCTCCGTCTTATAATCCAGGGCAAAAGGTTGAGTCCGCCATTCTAACCTGTACAACCGGCGGTGTAAAAGTCCTGCTGCCAGTGTGCGTAATACAATATCATCGGATTCCGCCCAGTATTTCATAGCGGCTGCAATATCCGAATCGTCTAATTTAGCATAACGCAGCAGCAGCTCCGCTTCTTCGGTGGGCTGGCCGGATTTTCGGTGTAAGAACCAGGACAAATCGGGGGTGGCAAATACTTTTTTTCCCTGTAATGCCAGTTCGCGGGCTCTTCGCAGGGCATTGATGAGCATTTGTTCGGCGGCTACATTGGTTTTGTGCAGGTAAACCTGCCAATACATTAGCCGGCGGGCAATCAGAAACTTCTCGATGCTGTAAATCCCTTTTTCTTCCACCACCAACTGGCCTTCATGTACATCGAGCATTTTAATAATCCGGTCGTAGCCAATGACGCCTTCGCTCACGCCGGTGAAAAAGCTGTCGCGGTTGAGGTAATCCATGCGGTCCATATCCAATTGGCCGGATACCAATTGGTGTAAAAATGGTTTTTCATGATACTGATCCGAAAAAATGGCTATCGCAAGTGTTAAACGTCCGTTGAATTCCAGGTTAAGGGTCTCCATAAACATGCTGGAAAGTGTCTCATGGTGAAAGTCGACAATAGTGTGCTCCAAGGCATGAGAATAAGGGCCATGACCGATATCGTGCAGTAAAATGGCTATACATACTGCTTCAGCCTCTTCTTCTGTAATGACCGTGTCTTTAAACCGCAAGGTTTCGATCGCCAGTTGCGTGAGGTGAAGGGCACCCAAAGCATGGTGAAACCGGGTGTGCAGCGCGCCAGGATACACATAATGCGCCAATCCTGTCTGCCGGATTCGCCGCAGGCGCTGGAACCACGGATGATCAATGAGCTGCAACAGTATTCCTTTGGGCACCGCAATAAACCCATATACAGGGTCATTAAATATCTTTTGTTTAGTCGAAGGCATGGAGAAGTTTTTAATGTTTAATGTTCAATTTTTGGGGCACTGGTTCAATTACAGTATCCTTGGTCGAAGATGGGGTGAAACAGCCGAATTTGTCATGCCAGTACCCTTTTTTCTGAAAATAAGGAGAGGGCCGAATGAAATTCAGATTCAGAAATACCCCTGAAAATAGAGGACAAATTTACATAAACCCCATCAGATGGCCCGGGTGCTTCCACAGAAACAACGCTATTAAATTTTATTCAATTAAATTTTGGTAATTATCGAGGAATGGTAGTACCTTTGCCCCCGCTTTTGAAAGATGGCGCGGTAGCTCAGTCGGTTAGAGCATGCGATTCATAATCGCAAGGTCAGGAGTTCAAGTCTCCTTCGCGCTACAAAATCAGTCTTAAATTAAAAAGTCCGCAGCATACTCAGGTATGCTACGGACTTTTTGCTTTAAGACTGATCAGTCTACGCCACCATATCTTTTACCAGCAACCGGAATCCATTGCCGTGAATGTTGGCAATCTCGATGGAAGTATCTTTAGACAGGTATTTGCGGAGTTTTGTCACGAAAACGTCCATTGAGCGGGCGGTAAAATAATTATCGTCGTTCCATATCTTAATCAGTGCCTCCGATCGCGGCATCACATCATTAAGGTATTTACAGAATAATTTTAGCAATTCAGCCTCTTTTGGACTCAATTTCCACTGGTTTTCTTCTCCTTCTTCCCCGGCGGTAAAAGTGAGAATCCGCAAAGGATAATTGAAATGGTATTTGCCAAATGAAAATTCGCGTTGTTCGTCGCGCGGATCGGGTGCTTTGGCAGAGCGTTTCAGGATAGCCTGAATGCGGTAAAGCAACTCTTCAGAATTGAAAGGTTTGGGAATATAATCATCGGCACCCATTTTGAAGCCGTTGAGTACATCCTCTTTCATTGTTTTTGCAGTCAAAAAAATGATCGGAACCTCCTGGTTGCGTTCCCGCACCTCTTTCGCTAAGGTGAATCCGTCCTTACGGGGCATCATCACATCAAAAATACACAAGTCATATGGGCTTTTCTTAAAAGCTTCCAGCCCTAAAACACCATCGGTAGCTAAGGTTACGGAATAGTCGTGCATTTCCAAATAGGAGCGAAGGACATCTCCAAAGTTTTGGTCATCTTCAACCAGCAATATTTTGTAGTTGGCATTAGACATACGTTCGATTGAGCTTGATTAATAATGAACTGAAATCTGTTTGTGGGAAATGGGTAGCCAGACTTAAACACAGGAATTGGAAGTGCCAGACTAAATACTTCTTCTTTTAACGAAAAAAAAGAGTAAAAGCGTATAAAGGGATCTGGAAGATAAATATATTTGTTAAAAATATATTTATAGTAAATTGATTATTAAATTTTTATAAAACATAGTGAGGTTTCATTATTACGTCTACAGGGTAAATTTCAAACTTAACCTGGGCGTGAAATTGCGAAACTCCTTTATGTCATGCAGGTAGCCCCACCTGTAATAAACCGCCGCACCAACACCAATCCAGCCAAGGTTGACATAATTGAACCGCAATAAATTGTCGACTTTCACACCTGATTCAAAAAATGGTTTTTGTACGCTCAGAAACCCAATGCCCTGATGCAGTTCAGGTTTGGCCAAATCGCCCCAGCACACGTTTTGAAGGATGGACAAAAATGGCGCAGAACGCTTCTTTTGGTATAAAATAGGGCCAATTTCCTGCGCAAGGTAAAGGTTGGCATACCGGTTATGGAGCAACAAGGTATCGGGTAATGATTGAAAGGTTTCATTCACTGCCAGTAAGGCAAATCCACCGCCAATTTGGTTGAGGGTAAAAAGTTTGGATAACGGAGTTGTCGCACTGGCTATTCCCCCCTCCAGCCGCCATTTAAAGTAACCTGTTTTTCTGATAAAAACGGATTGATAAACGGTTGCAAGCACCCGGTTGTAAGATGCCGTTCCGTTACCATGGGTATACGCCAGTTCCAGCACAGGCCATCGTTGAATGGTCGATGAGTTTCCTATAAAACTTCGGATTTGTTCGCCGCGTGCGAACCGCAGGAAGGCAGTGGCTTCCCTGAACTGAAACCGCGTGGCTTCGGCGGGGTTCAGGTATGCATAATTATAACTGGCAGGGGAAATATTCTGGTGTCGAACGGTAATGGAACCGGAAATGCTTTGCGACAACCGCGAAGACAACCGGAGCGATATTTCCCGGATAAAGTCCATTCTTTGAGCGTAAAGGCTGCGGTCTAAAAAGGCGGGTGAATTTAATTCATAAGCGGTGCCGGGCTCCAGGAGGTCATTTTGTGCGTCCAATCGGAGATGCGTTTGCATTTCCCGGTGTATTCGCCAAAGGAGATAGACATTTTCTTTCAGGCGTTTATCATTAGTACCGTAGCCAATACCAGCACCCCATTCCAAATGCCTGGATTTTCCCAAAGGGCGCGATTGAGCGTTGGTCAATCCTATGCCCAAACGGGTACGCTCATAGTCATTAAATTGAATCAGGCTGCTGAGCCGGATTCCAATATCCTTTTTCAGGGGCCAAACCCCTGTGCGGAATGCACTCAATACTTTTGATACCCGGTCAAAATTGTTTTTCTGGCCCAAACTATCAATAAAGGCATAAGTGTTTAATTCCTGGGCACTCAATGGGGTCGATTGGCGCCAGGGAGCCCACCGGAGGGTATCGCGGCTGGAAGCATCCTTTTCCATCAACAGCGGCTGCTCGGCATTGAAATCACGAATATTCAGGTTGGCATCCATGTGAATATCAGAGATATAACTCAGGCCATGCGTGCTCAGGCCCATACCTGGTTCGGGATAACGTGCTGCATGGATTTCAAAATTCAATTGTTCCGGGAACCATTGTCCGCCTTCAGCCCGGCCATTTCCGGGAATAAACCGGTACGCCTGCTCTATATTCATATCGAGGTTTTCATTGCCAAATGCAGGGTGCGCAATCACGTGTTTTACCGCATAAAAGTGGGAATGAACATGCAAAACACCTTGTAATGCCATGAATATTTTGCCTTTTTTGGGTTTAAAGGCAATTACCCATACCGTGTCGGTACCATCATATAAGGTATCCTTCATTTGGAATGCATATCGCTGGTCGCTTCCCGGACTGATGGGATTCAGGAATTTTTTATCGAGTACAGACAAGTAATCGCCATAAAATGAGAAAGGCTGGACGGAATTGGCCAGCGCAACCATCTCCGCATTTTTAAATCCGCTTACCCGATTGAGGAGTATTCGTTCCTGCAACTGATAAGGCGCAAGGAAACTACGTTCGGTAACGGTTTCCATCATAAAGAGGTGCCGTTCCTGTCGTTTCACTTCTTCCCTGCTGAAAATATCCAGTGCTTTTTGGGACTTGTTTCCTTCCTCAAATACTTGTCGGTTGAGCAAGGTTTCAAAATATATTTTATTGTAAGTTTTGCATTGGTAAGATCCTTTCCACTCCGGATTATTTCTGTGTCTGTTGGCTACCGCCTTTCGAATAATGATATCGGCGGGGTTTTCGCCAGCAATGATATCCACACCGGTCAGTGAATTATCCGCTACCTGGAGTTCAATGATGCATTCCGGGGCCGGCCATTTTTTTACCTCCCCGGCAGTAAATACCTTTTCCTGAAACCCAACATACCGAAAAGTGATGGATTGCAATGGCCCGTTTACCGAAACACTGAAATGCCCTTCCACATCTGTAAAACCTATGCTGCGGGTATCTGCCTGGGCAATAACACTGACAAATGCCAATGATTCCCCGTCGGGTGCCACCACTTTACCTGTATAAGTCACTTGTGCAGCTCCGGAAACAGTGCATACCACCGCAATCAGTAATGTAAAGAGAAACTCCTTTGGCCAATAAAGCATTATTGAAAATAGTATAATTCAGTTAGTTAATAAGGATGCGTTTTTCTGGCCTGTGGTTGTAAGTAACGTTGTTCAAAAAACGAAAAGTTATTTGTTACTTAATGTCTTACTTTTGCCTCAACAATGCGCATACTTCACACCTCCGACTGGCATTTGGGCCAAAAATTTATTACACAAAGCCGCGAGCCAGAGCAGCAAATGGCGCTGGATTGGCTGCTGGAAGTAATTGAACGGGAACAAGCAGATACCCTGATTGTTGCAGGCGATATTTTTGATGTGAACAATCCACCGGTCAGCGCAGAGGAAATTTACTATCGTTTTCTCACCAACCTGAAAAAAACTTGCTGCCGCCATGTGGTCATTGTTGGCGGCAACCACGATTCACCTTCTAAACTCAATGCACCGCGGGGGCTGCTCAAAGCCCTGGATATGCACGTGGTTGGGGCCACTACCGGCGAGCCTCAGGATGAGTTGATTCTTTTAAAGGATAACGCTGGTGAACCGGAAGTCCTGGTTGCTGCCGTTCCTTTTTTGCGGGAGCGCGATTTTCGAACTACCACTGCTGGTGAATCTGTAGACGAGCGAATCCGGCGGATACAGGAAGGTATTGTGGGGCATTACCACGATCTGGTGGGGAAAGCTGAAGATTTTAAAGGTTTTTTTGTGGCTACCGGGCATCTGTATGCGAAGGGAGCATCGACACACGAAGACCAGCAAAATATCTATCTGGGCAATCTGGATAATATCGCTGCCGAACAATTTCCGGCGCGCTTCGATTATATTGCACTCGGGCATATTCACCGGATGCAAAAGGTAGGGAAAAAGGACCATATCCGGTATTGTGGATCGCTGATTCCATTGAGCTTCAGTGAGATAACCGATAAAAAAAGTGTGATACTCATTGATTTAGACAAAAAACAAAAAACGCCGGTCATTCGGGAAATACCAGTTCCTGTTTTTCGCCGCCTGCTTACCATAAAAGGCAGTATGACTGAGGTGGAGAAAAAACTTCAGAAGGCCCATCAGCCTGCCGATCCTTTGCCCGCCTGGGTGGAGGTGATCGTTACCGGTGATCCGGGTGTTGCCATGCCCGATCGGCTTTTGCGGGAATTGGTGGCTGGCATGCACCTTGAAATATTAAAAGTCAGGGTGGAACGGAATGCCTTTTCTCTAAAGGAGCACGTTCCTTCCACAGATCTGGCGGCCTTATCCATTGATGAAATTTTTGAACAACGGTGTATTTTTAAGGGTTTAAGTGCAGATGAAATGGGAGTGGTTAAGCAGACATTTAATGAATTAAAGGAATGGATCCTGGAGCATGGGGATCGGGTGAAGTAACCCGGCCATCCTGTTTCAGTTCACTAACCACCAGCATATTCAATGGGATTAATAGCATTAGAAGGAATGCGCTTCCACGCTTTTCACGGCGTTTATGAAGCAGAACGCAAACTTGGGACCAGTTTTGTAGTGGATATTTATGTGAATACGATGGCGACATTAGTGGCTGGTGCTACTGATAACCCCGCTAATGCACTGAATTACGAAACCGTATACATGTTGTGCAAAATGGAGATGCAGCAACCGCGCAACCTGATTGAAGCAGTGGCATCAGGCATTATGCGGCAGATGAAAAACCAGTTTGACAATATGATGTCACTTAAAGTCCGGATTCGAAAATTAAATCCGCCTTTGGGTGGAGTGGTGGGGGCCTCTATGGTGGAAGAAGAGGAGCAATATATGTCTATGTGTCCCCGGTGTCAGAAGGGATTTATTAATTATCAGCCGGGTGATTGCTGGGCGCGGGTGCCTAATATTTACAGTGGTACCAAAGAGACATTACTCCGCCAGTTTGGGGATAAGTGCCTCTGTGATAATTGTTTAAAATTTTTTGCAGGGTAATTGACTGTATAGTTACCATCCGGGCAACATTTCTCCGGGTTTTTCTTCACCCTCAGGCCCAACGGGTCTACTGTTCTTTCGGGACTTGCTGCGTTTCCAGGGCCCGGATAGTCGGGCTGAAAAACTTAAAACTTTTGGTGCTCACGCCAGTGCGTTCCGCTTCCCGGACAGTTTCATTAACTTTTTTAATATCCCCTTTTTGAGCAGAAGCTTCGATTACTGTTTTCATTGCTTCCACATTGCGGGGTTTGCGTTTATGAACAGTCTCGGCAATGGCGATTGCTTTATCGGGTTCGCCCAACGCAGTATGTGCCTGTGCTAATGCGAGTTGTGCCTGATCATCGTTTGGTTTTTTCCGGGCGACAAGTTTGGTGGCTTCCAAGCGCTGATTATATACTTTCAGGCTATCGGTAATAGATATTTCGCGTTGTTTTATCCAAACGGCATCTTTAGAAGCAGCATCTAATTTCTTATATTGTTCCAGATCCTGCCGCGCTTTGTCGGGCCATCCGCATTTCAGGTAGGCATCCACCCGAATGCGCAAAATGTCGGGAGGTGCCTTTGTGGGATCCGGCTCTACATTTTGGAGGTCGCGGGCTGCTGCCCAGAACTTATTGTCACTGAAATTGAGGGCACCCCGGCGTTGTAGTGCCTGTTCATTGTCAGGATAAGATGCCAGTATTTCATCATATACCGACAATGCTTCTTTTTTCATCCCGTTCGTACGCATTACATCGGCAAAATTCAGGAGTTTAGATATTTCACCAGCTGCCAATCGGGTGGTATCGGATGAGTCTGCCGAGGCGCTCACCAATGCTGTTTTGTTGATGTCATTAAAAATTGCCATCGCCATTTGTTTATCGCCTTTTTGATTGGCGATCACCAGGTACAGCATTTTAGAGATGGTAGTAATATTATCCACCCACACCCCTTCATCGACAAATTCCAGGAGTTTGTTCAGGTTGGCATCCGTGCTCTGAGGTGCTTTTACGGCGGGGTTGAGCAGTTTATACCGCACTTCGACAGTATCTTTTCCATTACGCACTTTGCCCCAGACGATCATTTCCACCCCGCACCCCGATGCGATCTCGGTGGCTTCCGAAGGATTAGGGTAGTTTTTTTCGATATCATAGGATTCGTAAACATCCGATTCGGCAGTTTTATTCAGCAGTTGGTCTTTGCGAATCAAATCGTTCAGGCCATCAGAAATGTCAATTTCGGGCGTAAAGTCTTTTCCTGTGCTCCCTTTTTTAAACGGCAGCAGCATGATTCGCTCTGCAATATTTTTTCCATATACGGGACATTCGCCCTTTTGGGATTGGCCCAGAAATTTCCAGGCAACGAATGCCAGTGCAAGCGTTACCACACCACCTGCCACATAATACCTCCAGGCCTGGCTTGGTGGTGTAACCGGGTCGGTCAGTGATTTTTTTCCGGATTCGATCCGTTTTAAAACATCCAGAATATTGGCGTTAATCTGGTTGTAAGCCAGTCGGGCATTGTCGGAGGAGATCGTTCCGCGGATTACCTGTGATTTGACTTGCAGGTAATCGGCCTGAATAATCCGGATTGCCTGGGCAAGGTCGCCCCATTCGCTGGATTCGTGTTCCAGTTTGGCCAGTAAAGCCGTTAAAACGGGTTCTACTTCTCCCTCCACAACGGATTGCTTAAGAGCTTTTATTTCTGATGAAGACAGTTGCATGATTATGTGTTAAAATTACTAATACTAAACGTAGAAACTGGAGAAATAATATTGTATTGGGGGGGACATTAATAAAGAATTAATTAAACGATGTCTCGAACAAGAAGCCAGCTCTTATCAAACGCTAATAATGCTTGCTCAATATGCCAATTCCCTAAACAACTTACTTACATCTTCCAATCCTGGAGTCAGGTGGTATATTGGTGGTCATTTGGGAACAAAAATTATTTTCGATTTAACAACCGGTAGTTTTTTAACAGGGATCGAAACTGACCTGAAAAATCTTGGAAGCGATGCAGAAAAGTTAACAAAAGCGTTTAAAGGCGATTGGAGTAGTGGATTTAATGAGTCTGCAAGACTGGGTATTCAAGAAACGCCACCAACTTCAGGAGGTTCAGATCCTCATAAGCTTTCTCTTCCTCCACATGAAAGAACCCAGAATGCGCTTACCGGTAAGTTGGATGAAGCTAGCCAACTAAAGTTAACAGATAACTCAGGTGTAATTAAAGGAATATTAAACCAAATTATTGATAAAAATAATGGGGGTTACCTCGGGGGACTTAATGAAGGCATACTCAAATCATTTATTGGAAAACTTCCTGATCCGTCCACACCATCTGGTAAAAATATATTTTTTGAAATTAAAAATGCACTGGAAGTTGATGTTCCAGGCTCTGATCCGCCAATAAAAAAAATTGATCCAACCAGAGCTGAAAATTTTATTAAATATTTTGATGGAAATGCAGCATTTGTGGCGTTGATTGGAGCCGATAAGGTATACGATAAGGGATGGAGTTTGTTTTTTGATCAACCGTGCGCTCGGAAAAACCCTGATATTTTAACAGCATTTAAAGAATGGCCTTCTTTAACGGGTGGTAGTGCAATTAGTTTTACCAAAGATACTGATCATATAAAAATTCTAAAAGGACCAGAAGTAATTGGTATAGTTAAGAATGATGTGTTATTAGCAACGCAGTTTGACTCCAGATTGTACAAAATACCTCCTGTGGGTATTTCTGCAATAGGACCGAAAATTAACAGCCTTGAGC
Source organism: Saprospiraceae bacterium (assembly GCA_044350415.1). Lineage (GTDB taxonomy): Bacteria > Bacteroidota > Bacteroidia > Chitinophagales > Saprospiraceae > M3007. The sequence goes on from JBILHQ010000003.1 coordinate 65,776, forward strand.
TTTATTCAGTTAATGGTAGCAGGGTATTAAAGTGGGTACCAGATATTACTGGAATTGACATTGACAATGTTAGTTTGTTAATGGGTGACGGTAAGCATACTTTAGAAAGACACGGACCTGATATTCCAAAAGAAACTATTAAATACAGAGCGCAGACAGGCATAGCTCCTGATGGATTTGGAAATAGTAATACCTTTACTGCTAATTATGCAAGTCAATTTGAGACTCCGACTCAAGTAAATGATGCTTTGAATAAGGTTGGCATCGGCTCTCCTGCATATACTGCTGCATTAAGCCTTGTCGGGGCAACTGATTTGACAATGACAGTAGAGTATAAATCTGGGGTAAACAACAATCCTCATCAAGTTTTTGGCATTGGTTATCCAAATCAATTGTTAAGCCCTCCACAACCATTTGTAGAAACGCCAATGACTAATGTAAAAGCTGTAAAAACGGGTGAGAAGTAGAGATTCCGAAAATCCTAAAGGCAGTTTAACAAAATTTGTTCCAGATAAAGACCGGAAGCGACTTACGAATAAGACACTAAGTAACGAAGAAATTTTGGGGCATGAATTAAAGCATGCCTATAATAGAAAAAATGAATTATATGACTTAGGAATGGTGTAGTCTGACGGTAAAAGGGTGCCAAAAGAGGAAATCGATGGAATTAATTTTCAAAATATAGTAAGAGACCGACAAGGTCAAATGCCACGAATAAAATTTGCAGGTATAGATATTTCTAAATTTTTGATAAAACCTAGTGATTACAATAATTTTAAATAACATGAAAAGTATTACTGTATATATAAGCATTGTTTTCTTTGCATGTGTCACGCAAAGAAGAAATGATGCAAGTCTTGCTGAATCTGTTTCAGTCTTAAACAGTGATGGTGCATATTTTTATCTGCCGTTGAAAATAGTTAATAACGAAAAGGTGTGTCGGGTGTTAATTACAAATTTTGAATTATATAATATGAAATATAATTCATTAGATTTTGATGGCGAATTTACGGATACGCTGGTATCAATATTTAAAAATGGTAGATTTATTGATAACTCTTTTGAGATTTATAGCAAAAATTACATAATTGACGAAAAATATTATAAGATGATATCTGATTGGAGCGCAAAGAAAATTTACAGAAAATATTTTGATTTAAATGGTAATACTAAAGATATGTTTTCTGACAAAGAGATAGCAGCTGCGATATATGCTATTGCCGAAAAAGGAGTTGCCGTTTATATTCCATCCTATTCGAACTCACGATATAATATTAAAAATAGGCGTTATTTACTATTCTGCATTTTGCGCCCCAATTGTTTTCGGCAGCGGTTCTCCCCATTTTACCCCGCATCCTTTCCAGGTTTCTTTGCCACTTTTCAGCGTGGCGGAGTAGTTGAACTGCAAATCTGACATACCATCGTTGCAGGCCTCTTTGGTGATGGTGACCGTCATGGACTCCCCGGGATCTATGCGATTTTTTACGGTATAGGTGAGGGTATTACCAGCTTGTACCGGTTGCGACCAGTCGAATGTTTTACCGGTTTCGACACCTATATTCTTGAAAAACAACCCTTTTTCTGCTTTGGAAATGTGTAAACTCCAGAATGGTTCGGTGCTTGTGCACCAAAACTCATAAGGCACGCAGGTATTGGTCCAGTTTTGTCCAGCCATCGAATCTATACCGATTATAGCCAATGTACCTGGATCGCTGTGTGGGTCAGCGCCTTTGAAGAGGCGGGCTTTTACGATCGCAAATACTGATTCGTCGGGGCATTCGGCCGGTTGACAGGCCTTTTTATAATAGCCAGGAATCGACATGGTGGAATCACTGATAAAGTACAGGGCTTTGGTAGTGCAGTCTGTAAAATTACAAATGCCTTTGTCATACCGGATCAATCCGGTAAAAGTGCCGACAGGCGGAAGCGTTTTGCTTTTGCTGTCAATTGCCGGCTGTTGTTGGCAGCACAGCAATGTTGTGGCAAGCAAAAGGGTTAAATATTTAATCATTGGGAAAGCGTTAATGTTGGTCCCCGAAACCGGCATCAGGGCGTTTTTTAGGCTTGGTTGCCGGCAGATTTTGTCCGGTGGCGGGCACTGTTCCTACCGGTTTTACGCCTCCGGCAGGAGGGGTCACTGGTGGTTGTTGATCGCCATACTGGTCATTTTCTCCGAAATTCTCCTCATCTCCTGTACCTGCCGG
>JBILHQ010000300.1:0-5742 GCA_044350415.1 Saprospiraceae bacterium
ACCACTACATATTTTTCTATGTTCATATATTAAACTGTCATTATTTCTTTTTCTTTGGTCTCCACTATTTTTTCAACGGTAGCAACATACCTGTTGACGAGATCCTGGATGTCGGCTTCTTTCTTTTTGCCAATATCTTCCGCAAGTCCGTCTTTAACTGATTTTTTAATAACATCAATCACCTTATGCCGAACATTTCGTACCGCCACCTTAGCCTCTTCGCCGATACCTTTGGCTTTTTTAGTAAGGTCTTTGCGGCGCTCCTCTGTGAGTGGCGGAATAGATAGCCGGATCATCTCGCCGTCGTTCATGGGTGTGATCCCGAGATTGGCCTTGATAATTGACCGTTCGATCGGGCCTACCATATTGCGTTCCCAAGGTTGCACGATAATGGTGCGCGCGTCGCTCACCTGCACATTCGCCACCTGCGACAACGGCGTTGGCGCTCCGTAATACTCCACCAGGAGATCATTCAGGAGGTTTGTAGACGCCTTTCCTGTGCGTAATTTTATCAATTCATGGTCGAGGTGCTCAAGGGCTTTTTTCATGGCCGATTCACCTTCTTCGAATATTTTATTGACTTCTTCCATAATTATTGATTGTTTGAATCAAAATGCGGTCGCAAATGTCGGAAGATTTAACAAAAAATACAGCATTATGTCAACAGATATGAAAGAATAAGTCTTTTTAGTCGGGAAACAGGAAAAGTCGAACACAGGGATTAGAAATCTGTGTACTTTGCGCCGTATTACAGAGATATGGCAGATTTTGATGAAATGCGCAATATTCTGGCCCGCATTCAGGGGTTGGAGAACAAAATTGGAAGGCAGGTCTTCCAGTTGAAGGGACTGATGTCGGTGACGCAGGCGATCAATGAGAACGTGGGTGCCGATGCCCTTTTTGAGATGCTCGGGCGGTTTTTGAGCTTTGAAATGCAAATCCGCCGTTTTACGCTGCTCTTTAAAGAAGGCCCTAACTGGAAAATTGTATCCAATAGCGGCACCGACATTTCGGCTTTTAACACCGAAGAACTCAATCCATTTTTAGTGTTACATGGCCCCGGCACCAAAAAAATCATGGATTCCACCCACCCTTTTGTGAAGCAGTTTGAGTATGGCCTGCAAGTAATGCACAAAAGCATTCCGCTGGCTTATTTATTCATGGCTGATTTTCACAGCGACGACGATGTGGTGGGGCAATTGGATTTTGTAACGGCGGTCACCAATGTAGTAGCCGTGGCCATTGAGAATAAACGGCTGTTCAAAGAACAAGTCAACCAGAAGCTCATCAACCGTGAGTTAGAGCTGGCCGCAGAAATCCAACAGGCATTGGTTCCCCGGCGATTGCCTTCCGGTGTCAATTATGAAATGAGCAGCATTTACAAACCACACTTTGCCGTCGGCGGCGACTACTACGATGTAGTGGAGTTTCCCGACAATAAAGTGGCGTTTTGTATCGCCGATATCACGGGCAAAGGTGTTTCAGCCGCCTTGCTCATGGCCAATTTCCAGGCGAATTTCCATGCATTAGTGCCGCGGCGCCCGTCGCTCGAAGAGATCGTCCACGAAATGAATGCCGCCGTCCACCGGGTCACCGATGGCGACCGGTTTATCACCTTGTTTCTGGGCAAATACGATTTAGAAACCCATACCCTGCATTATGTGAATGCCGGACATACACCACCATTTCTCATTATGAGCGGTCAGGTGGTCCGCCTTTGCAATGGTACCACTGTATTGGGCTGGTTACCGGAACTGCCATTTCTCGAAATTGGCGGCGTGTGCCTCACTACTGATGCCCTGCTTTTCACCTATACCGACGGTCTCACCGATGTGCGCAATGCCGCCGGCGAAGATTTTTCAGAAGAGATACTGGAGGCCTTTTTAGTGAAGAACGCCCATTTACCCGCTAAAGAACTCAATTCGAAATTGCTCCTCGAAGTGGAAGCCTTCAAAGGCGAAGAGCCTTACCCCGACGATATTACCGTGCTGAGTTGCAGAATATTCAAATAATTGGACATGAAAGACCCTTTCAAAATATCGGTCAATGACCGCCACCAATTCGATATCGCTCCCGAAGCGGCTCAATCATTAGATATGGTGGCCAACGGCGACCAGTCCTGGCATATCCTCCGCAACGGACAAGCCAGTCAGGTTCAGCTCGTGGAAGCCGACTATGCCGCCCGCACGTTCACCCTCCTCGTCAATGGCCGCCGCCTAACGGTCCAAATCAGCGACTATTACGAGCGATTGGTCCAGCAATTGGGCCTGACAACCGGCAGCACGCACAAACAAAACACCATCAAAGCCCCCATGCCTGGATTAGTCGTCGAGGTACTGGTGGTGCCCGGCCAAACAATCCAAAAAGGTGAAAACCTGTTGATTCTGGAGGCGATGAAGATGGAAAATATAATTAAGGCTGTTGGAGAAGGGGTGATCCTGGCGGTGCATGTGGTGAGCGGTGTGACGGTGGAGAAGGGGCATTTGTTGGTGGAGATGGAGTGATTACACCATTTTCCCCTCTTTCACAAACTCCCGCATTATTCCCGCCTCTAACCGCTTCCAATCGAGCCGGTTTGACCCGTCGGCCAATACTTCCACCGCGCAATAATGCACCACATTCAGGATGCCCGCTCCCGTGAGTTCATACCGGGCAGATATTTGCGCCAGATTGATATCGTCTGCCATTTCGATCTGTGGCGGAAATGCTTTTCGCCATATTTCCATTCTTTCCTCGGGCCGTGGCGTGGGGAAATGTATGATTGTCTGGAAACGCCTGGTAAACGCTTCGTCGATATTCGCGCGTTGATTGGAGGCCAAAATCACTAAACCATTATAACCTTCGACGCGTTGCAACAGGTAGGCAACCTCCTGATTGGCATACTTGTCATGTGCGTCGCGGATACCGGTTCGTTTACCAAACAGCGCGTCGGCTTCATCAAAAAACAGGATCCAGTTCTTGTGTTCGGCCTTATCAAAGAGTTTGGACAGGTTTTTTTCTGTTTCGCCGATGTATTTAGACACCACCCGGGAGAGATCGATGCGGAATACATCCTTGCCGGTGTATTTGCCCAGTAAGGTGGCTGTGAGGGTTTTGCCGGTGCCGGGCGGTCCGTAAAAAAGGGCGCGGTAGCCCGGTTTTATCTTTTTCTTCATCCCCCATTCCTGCAACAAAGTATCGCTATGAGTGATCCAGTGTTCAATCTCCCGGATCTGGCTCAGGGTATTGGGATGGAGCACAAGATCATCCCATTCCATTTGTGTTTCCACATGTTCTGCCGGGAAGTCCATACTGAATCGCGGCTTGCTGACGGTGCCCGTAGTCAGTTGCTCGACGATTTCAGGATCAAGGATAAGGCGCCCACTCATGATGGGTTCGCCTTCCCGGACAGCCTCCAGCCAAAGGATCCGTTTTTGGCTGAACCAATGGTCGTTGCTCAGGATATGCTGTACTTCGAGGCGTTTTTCGAGATCACCGCCTGCGAGGATGAACTGCGCTGTTTCGCCCGTGGGCAGGATGCCGCGGTGGTTGGCGGCTTTTACGCCGCCGAATTCAGGGAAGTCGCCGCCATCGGGGAGGTGTTCGGCGATGATTTGGTGGAAGAAGTTGGGGTGGATGTGGGGAGTGAGGACGAGGAGAATTACAATTAATTCATTAAAATTAGGGTTGCATTGGTCCAAAAAACGAGCAAAAGTACTTTCGTCCTGAAAATAACCAATCTCTGGCTGAATAAAGATATTCGCATGACCTAAGTGCATCTTCAGCCTTGCCTCAATAACTGATTGCAACCGGTTAAGTGCAATTTTTTGATTTTGGTCATTGGTGATTTGCAAGGTGTAACGCATACTATTGTGTTTTTACAATTTTAAAATAGGCTTTATAAAAAGGAGGGGTTGTTATTTTTACACCAAGCTGTTTGCTGCCGGGCAGTCTTGTATCCTTCCCTGTCTCAATATTTATCATTTGGTCAGGAGCAGGGTTTATTTTTATTGGCCAGAGGTTGTCAAACAAATCATTGCCACCTAATGATAAATCGGTAGCATGGTCTGCATCATAACTGCTCATAGAAAAGCCTCCAGATTCCATAATTTCCCTAAATTTTGACTGTAGTTTACGAGCATCTTTATCACCGGATGAGGGCTTAGGGCCAATGGTTTTACCCATGATGATACGGTATTTTGGTGCAATACCAAGCACGAATTTTTCTGAAAGTTTACCCGATACAGTTTGGGTGATAAACATTTCTTGGCTAAGCATTCCTAATGTCTTATTTGCATCGTCTATTTCACTGATTAATCGGTTTTTTTCTTTTTCGTAATTTTCCACATCACCTTTTCTGGCAAGAATAAATTCTTTGTCAATATCTAAATTCCTTATCTGACGTTCTTTTTTCGCGATTCCAGGTCTTTTACCTTGTTTGACGAGCACCTGCATGTTCAATAATTCTGCTTCTGCAATAGTAAGTTCTGCTTCGACTATTTTCAACTGAGCTTCAATCTTATTCAGCATTCGATCTCTGATATAGGGATTTTTGAACCGTCTCATCAAAAAAAACAACTGTGCAGATGCGTCGCCCGCCCTTTTCCTTTCTTCCTTAATTCGGTTTTTTAGAACTGATGCTTCTTCAGTCATAAGGATATGGACAGTTTCAATCGCTTCAGGATTTAACGCAACATTTTTTTGTTGCTGATAATCAAAAACGGATACAACGGGGTAAGCACTAGTGGGGACTTTGTGCCAGACGATTTCATAAGGTTTTTCAAATGTGCCAAATTTATCACCACCAGTTTCAAGGTGCTCAAAGTCAATAGCAATTGTCCGAAGTGCCGTTGACAGGACTATCTGAGAACGCTCTAGTTCGCTAAGTGTAGGCTGTTTGCCTGCTTCTACCTGATCTTCCGCAGGTTTGATTGCAGCATTGACCACCTTTAAAGCGTTCTCAGCGGTAGTAATTTCATCTTTAATTTTTTTCTTTGTTTCTCCTTTCCCTTCAAACAATTTCTCCTCACCCATTTTGCTTTTAAAGTTACCTATCATTTTCATAGATTCTTCAGGCGTACTTTCCACAAATGATTTATACGTATTAACTACCCGCTTTACGTAGAGTTTATGAGTCTCTTTTTCCGTTTTAAATGTGATCGTTTTGCCTAATTTTTCTGGTATCTGCTCTTTCCCTTTTTTCTTTTTATCTCCTTTTTTCACTACCCCCTTCACCTTTGCCACCACTCCCTTTACAATTTTTCCCACCACTTCCAACCCTTTATCCACAATTTTATCAATCGGCGCCCGCACAGCATCAATCGCTTTGCGGATAGCTTTGCCAATACCGCTCAGCCCCAGTAAACGGGCGATGAAGTTAAGGATAATCGGAATAGTCATACCCAATGCCTTTTCGATGGCGGTCATGGCGCCTCCGAGGCGGCCCAATGCAATATCGGCAATAGACCCGAATACTGTTTTGACGAACTCCACTATCCGCGACCAGTTTTCCACAAAAAACATCACAGCATTATAAATACCGATGATGAGTTGCACAATAGCCCCAACTGGATTAAGCATTGACACCAGTTTGATAACGCCCTGCTTGATCATTTCCATGGAGATCCAGTTACGGATAGTCTCCATCACCTTTTCCTTGAGTGTTTCTGCCTGTTCTTTCAGCATATCCCAAAGCGCCATTGGGCCTTCGTCGACCACTCGTTTTACAAAACCAGCCATATTCATGGCGGCATCCACAATGGG
>JBILHQ010000301.1:0-5741 GCA_044350415.1 Saprospiraceae bacterium
GTAACCGTACAAACTCCTGGTGCATTGGTGATTTTCACAACATTCGAAGTATTACCTACTTCATATTGTGAAAAACCATAGTAAGGGTTGGGTACGACTTTAATTGAGTCGAGTGCATGTGAAACCTGTACATCATTGAGTGCCGTTGAAGAACGGCCATTAATACGGAAACGGTATTTTGGATGACCATTACCACTGTTCAATTTGTACTGATAAGGATTTTGCACCCGCAATTTAAACGTAGTCTCTGTCGGGATAAGACCGTCTTTTAACGACGTTGTTTGATAGGTGGTGTTGGCAACAAGCATACCTGCCCAGGAAATTTGCGGAATCGCATCGCGCTTGCGCAGATTTTTCAGGGTACTGGAATAGAATTCAGGGGTCAGTTTGTACCGCAAGAATTCACATTCGTCATATTTTGTATTTGTCACATAAACAAAATGCTGACCACCCATCAAAAAGTCAAAAATTTCACTGATGTCATTTTGAGCACCCCGAATGTATTGATCGGTAGGATTGAACATCATATCGCGGCCTGTATATGCTGCGTTCACAGCTTTACTATAACAGGAGTTTTCGCCAAAGAAGATATTTAACCGTTCGCCGGTCTCCACATTCACCGCATAGCCGGGGAACCAGCCCATACCACGGACGGGTTGACCAACGCGCGGATTGGGCTTCGGATTGCCACTGGCATCCAGTTCAGGAATAGTGGCAGGTTCTACTGCGCCATCCACATCTGGAAGTCCGTCGCTGTTACCATCTTCTTTTCCTACAGACAGGGAGAAACGGGTATCGAAACTTTGACGTGGGCGAGATTCAGCAGGATCTCCTTCTGTTACTAGAGTTGGATCTTTAGTAACACCTGGCACTGTACCGGTATAGTATTCTGATGCTGTTTCAATAACTACGCAACGGCTCCATTTAGATTTGTCTGCCGTGAGTACAATATCCACATTTGGAAGGGCGCGCAGTTTCTCATAACGGTTATTGGCAACCGACGGATCAGTAGACCCTAATGCAGTGGAATTGTAATATACACCACTTATTTTACCTGTCCAGGCTGGCGTAAGTATACGAGGGAAACCGCCCTGGAGGGGGCCGTCAGGCAAGGTGCCGGTTACAAGGGGATAAGGTACAAATGAACCAAAGCCAAGCATACTGAGTTGTTGCTCAGGATCAAGGATATAATCTGCCTGCCCTTTTGAGGTTTGAACAAAATTAAACAGACCACTTTCCTGATCTGGTTGACCCAAAATCCAGAATTTATTTGGATCTGCATATATGTTTTGTCCACCGATTGCACCGTTAGATTTACCTGGTGACGCAATGGTGGGTATCTGAATAGATGGTGTCAGATTACCGGTCTCAGGGGTTTGTGCAATTGAAATAGAGAACCCGTAATCAGCAAAGATCTGCTCATTGATTTCATTAATACCTACCAATGAAGTATCCAGCGGCGTATTTGGGCCACCTGGATTGATTTTGGAAAGCGCCCAGTGGGCATCAGCTTCCAGCGCCTGATCAGTAGTGTTGTCGTCGAAGAACTCTAGCTCAAAATCACCATCTTTTACTTCAAATGGATTGAAAATAGTAATGTTGATTGGACCAGCACCTGGAAGATAAGTAACTTCTCCGTTGAAACCTGGCTGAACCATTGCACTGCGGGTTTCATCAGATACATCTAAGAAATTGCCGCCGGCACCCTGGCCTTCCAAACGGGTGATTTCCACACCATCGCCGTAAGACGCATTCAACACCTGGTCAACAACCGGGCGAGGTATAACGGTTTTGATTTCCACACGACCACCTTCCAGATATTGGGTTTGTTGTCCTGCTACCTGATTACCAGTTCCGTCAAAGTTGGCATAGTTGTTATAAGCATAAGCCACTACGGCATAGTAATATTTCTTATGGTTAATCAATGTGCGGATATTCGATGCCGCAAACTGGTCTTCTGTAACTGAGAACGTATGGCGGATACCTGTGTTAGTGCCGTCAACCTGTTCAACCGGGTAGTATACTTTCTTTTTCGGATTGTCCGGATCTGTTGGGTCGGCTGTTTCCAACCAGTTAAAGATCTTGGCAATGCCATTCTTTTTATCTACCTGGTATACCTGACGGGCCTGATTAGGATCTTCAAAATCCCGTACAGAAACGTTTGGATTAATCACCTGATAAATTTTATACCCTTCAAAACGGTATTCTGCAAGTGCCTTGATGGCAGGATCGGTGCTCCGTTTGATAGAGTCCGGTGCCAAAAAGTCAACCTGTTTGTATGCTTCGTTTTGGTTGTTCGAAACCACACTTGAATTGGACAATACCGCAATCAGTTGCTTGTTTAGTTCAATCCAGTCGACAGTTGGAGCGTCAGGACCTTCGAGGCGCTCAAAACAGTTGTCAAATAAGCCTTGCGCCAATTTGTCGGCGCGCAACAGTAATTCCACATCCGGACATGGGTATTCAATATTCGGTACCCACGGAGCACCGATAATAAGCTCGTTGGTTGCACCGGGTTTGAGCAGGAACGGACCAGATGCCTGAAGCGTACGGCGGTCACCGAAATCAAGACCAGCAGTACACATGGACCAACCGGCAGGATCGTCGGGAGAATCACTGAGTGCATACTGGGTGAAATTGGTGCTGCCAAGGTTATAACCTGATCCGCCAAAAGTCAGGCGGGTACCATCTCTCCAAGAAGCCGTGAGGTAATTGTAAAACTCATTGGGCAAACTCGGGTCGGTAGTTGGTGCAAGTGGATTACCCACACCCGGGTTATTGTAGTACATGAAAGAGGACATACCAATTTCCACCGATGTGTCCTGCAGGATACCGGTATCCCAGGCAGGAAGGATCGTATCGCGAAGTGGTCCGCGGAAATAGTCAACTCCTAAAATAGGCACCTCCGAACAATACGTTGGAACCTGACCGCCTCCACCATCAGGACAAGTACAGCCTGGCTGTCCATCCTGCGCATCCTGGTTATAAGTGTACATCAGACTGTTGGCAGTATCACAACCAATATAGTCATCAGAAAAACAACCAAGGTCGGCATCCACCCACATGGCAAAGAAGGTGGAGTCGATATCTTCTGTTGCACGGTTAATCAGTTTGTACCGTTGGAAAGTCATATCATTCAACTCATCACTGGTTTGATAACCAAACGCTTGTACCTGGACTTCCATTTGGATGGGTTTACCTCCGGTACGGCCGTGCGATGAGTTAGAGCCTTCGTCGTTATAGATCCAGAAGATCATTTCTGCCGGGTATTTGTCCAGCGCGCAACCGCGAATTTCAATAGACGGGTAATCTCCTTTTAATGGATCATAATCACCATTACCATCAGCGTCAAAGAAACCTGCAAGGCCCTGACTGGTGTTAGGAAGAGGAAACTGATGAACATCGATAAAGTAAGGATTCCCGCGGGATGGCCATCCTTTTATCCCTCTCGGGATAATATTAGGATCGGTAAGACCTGCTGCCAGATTGGATAAGTGCTGGCGGATTTCATCGCCGGTTACCCGGAAATGTTTGTCCCAGTCTTTACAAATCTGCTCGGTAGTTTTACCGGTAACGGGATCAAGCGGACCAGGCCAGAAGTCATTACGACCACTCGGACGATAGTCCTGACACGCCAGTTTAAGGTTGCCGGCAGGATCCACGCCTCCCAACCAAACGGAAGCAGCAAAAATAGAGGATACTTCTTTCTGACCGGTGGTTGGGTCTACTTTAGGCACAATATACCGCCCATCGTTAAAATCCCACCAGCAGTCGCCACCACCCAAAAGACGGGCACGGACATTATTGATCTCCTGGTCAATCGCCGATTCAGAATTGGCGCAGAAACCGCGAAGGGAAACTTCTTTCTTCGGAGCTTTCCGCTTACCAAGGTCCGGCGTGTGGGCCATCAAACCCAAAGCGACGAACGACAGAAAAGCCGTGAGCCAAATATTTTTATTTAACATGTTTAAGTTTTTTAAATATTGAAGTTTACTTTAGAATCCAAATGACGCACCCACGTACATACGGCGCGGGAGGGTAAATCTGTTAGGGTTGAGCATGGCCCAGGAATAGGAATTCAGGTATCCCTGAAGACTTCTGCCTTGTCCTGAAATACCATTGACAAAAGATTGTCCTTCAATGGATGCCAGATAACCATCGTCTGTCGCAGAACCTGTATAACCATACACGCCAGTTACATTCTTGCGGTCCAGCAGATTGGCTACACGGAAATAAACATTGACATTCAATGGTTTTTTCCCTTTAGCTGCCAGGTTGAACGTTTTGTCTACCCGCATGTCCACATTCGAACGCCATGGAAGGCGGTTGCCATTGATAGTACCAAGGTTGCCACTCGCACCAAAACGGTTTGGACGTGTACGGCCTGTGTATGGACGACCAGAAACAGCATTGAACTGAAGGTTCACTCCAAAGTTTGCAAGGATGTCAACGCCCGCAATTTGTGGACCGTTATACTTTTTACCCTCATCAAAACGATAGTCAAGAATACCATTGATACTGTGGCGTTCATCAAATTCCAATGGGTAAAGGGTGCGCAACTGCTGGCGAAGACCACGCTGTGATGTGGAACTGGAACCTGTACCATCAGCAAACTGAAGGGTATAAGCTACTTGCAATTCTACATTTTTGATGCGGCGGAGTTCGTAAGTCGAAGTGAAACCTTTCACCGTACCAAAGTCAACATTGCCGGCTGTTCCATAACGGCCAATGACCGGAATGAATGACAATACGCGCTCCTGTTGTACATCGCGCATTTCACGATAATAAGCAGAAAATTTCAAGGCAGAGTTTTGGTTCAGTTTCTGTTGGAAACCTACTTCGTAGTCAACTACGCGCTCCGGACGGAGATTAGCATTGTTGGATGGAGTACGGCCATTCGTGTAAAAATAGTAGTAATCCAAAGGTGTTACCTGCCAGCTGTCCGATGGGCGTTGTACCAGCACGTCATAGTGTGCAAAGAAGTTCGCGTCTTTATTGATCGGGAAAGAGAATGCCAAACGGGGCAGCCAGTTTACCTGCGGCGTATAGTCAGCAAAAGAACTGTTCGGATCAAAACGCGCGTCGCGGATGTTATCGTTGCCCGCTGTATCCTGAAGAATTGGTGTAATTACGCCACCGCCAAAAATAAGGGTGGCATCATTTACCTGTACGCCTTCGCCATTGTACCATACCTCGCCATCCCTGTAAGCTACTGGGGTGATATCGGAATAGCCATTCTTGGTATATACTTTGAAATTGTCACCAATAGTACCAGGACGGTTGCCGCCAAATTTCCCAAAATAAGTATTAGCCCCCATTATTTCATACAAAGAAAAGGGGTCTTTCATCACCCGGGTATTCAGGTCATAACGCTCAATACGAACGCCTAAACTGAAGATCATCTTGTTAAAAGTAAACTTATCCTTGATGTAAGCAGCCTGGTAAAGCGGGGTAAGTGGTGCCACCGGGAAGTCCCGTATGCCTTCCGCATCGCGATGGGTGAAAAAATCGTTGAAGGTAAATCCGCCAGGCAACTTGTTGCCGAGATAATCATACCCCCTGTAAGACAGACGACCGCCATCAAGGTCGGTCAACTCAAATGCCGAAAACATATCGAGACTGAGTTGGTCTGGTGTCAATTGTAAAGGATTTACCCATGTTTGCTCAGAAACACCAAGTTTTTTACGCAATTCTTTATAAAAACGCGCATCTGAAGGTGGAGCTATCAAATAACCATACAC
>JBILHQ010000302.1:0-5721 GCA_044350415.1 Saprospiraceae bacterium
CATTGTGGCATTGATTTTGGGTTCATCAAAAATCAACCAACCATCCGTATCGATATTAACGATCGGCAATTTGGTCGCCGTCAGATTTTGTGAAAAGGCAGTAAAAGGGAGTAGACAATTGGCTAAAACAAAAAAAAGTGAACGCATCATGGCACACAAAAATTAAAAAAAGTAAAGGTCAATCTTATTTACACGTTCCAAAAAAAAGAATCAACGAAAAAACGCAGGAACAGATCGTTTATTTTTATTCCTTTGTCGCTAAAAGTAACGGAATTCAAAAAAAAGGCCGTAAAGTTGTTGTTTAGTCCCAAGTCTGTTAGTCCCAGGTCCCAGGTCCGTAGAGTAGTCCCAGCCAGGGCATACCTGAGTTGTTTTGATATACTTGAGGTGCAGGCTGCGGACCCGGGACTAACCGACTTGGGACTAATTTAAAACATATATACAATACAACATTTCAAATTATGACAACAACAAAATCACTTTTCGCGGCGGAAGGATTAGATGACCGGAGCCTGGAATTTTTGGCCAATGCCCTGGAGGCGAGCAATTTGCCGGGATTCGATTATTTTGAATTTAAGCGGGCTGTTATGACTTTAAAGGGGATGGCAATCGAGGAAAGTGCTGCGCACAAAAGCGCATTTACTACGGCCGCTATTATTGGCCTTACCAAAGACAAATTGGTGGAAACTGCTGGTTTTTACCGCAATTTTCTGGAGAAAGAAAAAGAAAAATTTAATGCCGCCCTGCAAAATCAAACGGCGGCGAAAGTGACCTCGAGGGAGGAAGAAATAAAACGGCTGAATGATCAAATTGCGCGGCATACTACGGAAATTGCACGCTTGCAGGAGGAAATGGCAGCCTATCGCCTGCAAATTGAGCAAGCGGGAACTGCAGTAACCATTGAACGGGAAAAGATTTCCAAAGCGGGCGATGGTTTTGACCGTACACATGTTTCTATTTTAAGCCAGATTGACCGCGATATTGAAAATATTCACAAGTATATCTGAATCAATAGTTAATGTCGACAAATAAAAGTTTTTGGAGCCGACCTGAAGGGGTTACGGGCATGCTTATCCTGGGTGGATTAGTGGTAGGTGGCGTATTGATGGCCGACAAAATGTTGCCACGCCTGGTAGAAATAATTAATACTACTGTGGGCCTGGCAGGTGGACTCGCTTTGCTGACCGGTGTGGTGTATGCTGTGCTGGATCCTAAATTGCGCAACCTCGTTTGGTACGCTTACAAATCGGTGATGCGGGGGATAACTGGTATGTTTGTGCGGGTTGATCCCATCTCTATCCTGAAATCTTATATTGGGGATTTAGAAAAAAACCTGCGCCAAATGAGCAAACAAATCGGCTTGTTGCGGGGACAAATCCGGCAGTTGAAATCTACATTTGAAGCCAATGTCAGTGAGATAAATAAAAACATGAAACTGGCAGAACAGGCGAAAAAGACCGACGACGACCGCAATGTGACACTGGCCACGCGCAAGGCGGGCCGTTTACAAGAGGCCAATGCGAAGTACGAGGCGTTGTTGAATAAAATGGATGTGCTTTACCGCTTGCTCACGCGCATGTATGAGAATTCGGAAATTATGCTGGAAGATACCCGGGATCAGGTTCAAATCAGGGAACAGGAATATCGCGCTATTCAGGCCAGTCATTCCGCGATCAGGTCGGCGATGAATATTCTTAAAGGCGACCCCGACCAGCGGGCATTATTCGATCAGGCTACCGAAGCGCTGGCTGATGAGGTGAGCCTTAAAGTGGGTGAAATGGAGCGGTTTATGGATACCAGTAAAAACCTGATGGCCTCTATTGACCTGCAAAACGGCGTTTTTGAAGATGAAGGTAACCGGTTACTGGAACAATGGGAAAAAGATGGTTTTTTGCTGGCGGCTCCCAATGCAAGCAGTTCGGGGAAACCAGCGGCTGGACTGGACCTGAATGAAAAACGCCCGGAAATCCTGAAGGAGGAGAAAGGAAATGCGTATAATGATTTGTTTGATTAACGCAAACTTCATTATTTTTCCGTATTTTTGTAAATAGTTGTTGTGGTAAGCGGCTATCCGGCAAGTCCCGCAGCAACAACACTCATTCATTTTATTAAATCTTATCCATGTTTAGGACAACCGTTATTCCTGATAAAAAGGACTATTAACTTTCCATCGTTATTCCTTCGCAATATGTAGGCAGGGAGGTTGAAGTTATTGTGTTTGCAAAAGATGAAGGTTTTGTGCCTGCTCCAGTATTGCCAGCCCAAAAAGTATCTTTTACCGTACTGAAAACGAAAGGATTACAAGTGAAATTTAATAGGGAAGAAGCCAATGAACGGTAGTAAGTGTTTTGTCGATACCAACATTGTTTTATATGCACATACTGATCAATCTCCTGATAAACAAGATATGCAACATCAGCAGCTAATTTCTGGCGTACTTACAATTATTAATCCTTTCCTCTAAGTGCAGATATGCTAAATGTCTTGATTCTCTCTGGCGGGCAAAGCCATAGAATGGGTCAACCTAAAGCCCTGTTACCGTATCAGGGCCAACCCCAAATCTTTCGATTGGCACAAATGCTGGCACCTTTTTGTGCTGGTATTTATCTTTCCTGTAAGCCGGAGCAGCAGTCGCTTTTTAAGGACGCAGGCTGGACATTGCCGGTTATTACTGACGAGCCTTCTTTGGGTGACATTGGTCCTATAAACGGTCTGTTATCTGCTTTTAAAACCCAGTTGACCTCCTGGCTCGTGGTAGGATGTGATTATCCTTTTTTGACGGCTAATGATTTTCGACAGCTGATTTCCATGCGCGACGAGGGCTGTGTGGCTACGGTTTTCAGACATCCGGAGACGGGTATTGCCGAGCCGTTAATTGGTATTTACGAACCTGCTGCTGGGGCCGCACTTGTGAGATGGCTGCGTGAGGGGAATCAATCGCTGCGTTGGTTTTTGGAAAAGCACCCAACTAATTTTGTTGTACCTTCATTGCCAGATCATCTGAAAAGCGTGGATACCATGGAGGATTACGCCGATTCGATTCAATAAATATGCAAGACGCAACAAAAAATACGCTTGTTACGAAATACAATGGCAACACTTTTTTGGCCATGTCTGACTTGTTGGCAGTGGAAGAACCGCTGGAAATAAGGCTGGAATACGGACCGGCGACTGCCCGCACCATCAAAAACCTTTCTGTTACCATGCGCACCCCTGGCAATGATGCTGACTTAGTCGCGGGTTTCCTTTTTACGGAAGGTATCATTCGGAACCGCACAGCCATTTCGGGGATTACATTTCCGGCGGAAAATGTGGTTATGGCGCACCTGAATCCGGATTTGCAGATAGACCTCCAGCAATTAGACCGGCATTTTTATACTACTTCCAGTTGTGGCGTTTGTGGAAAAACGTCTATTGAAGCGGTAAAAACGGCTGTGGTATGCACTACGGCACCGCAAAAAATGGCTATCGATCCTGAAATTATTTATGGTCTTCCTGAAACCCTGCGCCGGGTACAAACGGCCTTCGACGCCACGGGAGGTATTCATGCTGCTGCCATATTTGATCCCGAAGGCCATCTTCGGGCACTTCGGGAGGATGTGGGGCGGCACAATGCGCTTGATAAATTGATTGGCCATTTTTTGCAACGGGATCAGGTTCCTTTGGACCACCATATCCTGCTGCTCAGTGGCCGTGCCAGTTTTGAACTGATTCAAAAAGCAGCCATGGCGGGCATTCGTTTAGTCTGTGCAGTAGGAGCACCGTCGAGCCTGGCAGTGGAGACCGCACACGAATTTGGTATTGACCTGATTGGTTTTTTAAGAGACGGCCGTTTTAATAGGTATAAGGTATAAAGTATGAGGTCTTAGATGTCAAGAGCGGGAGGAGCACCTCACCAGCTTCTTCCATACAGTTTGTATGCCTGTTGTTCCAGTGATTCCCGATGGTTGGGGTGCGCAATGCTAATGAGCGCTTTGGCGCGTTGGGCAATGTTTTTTCCATATAAATCTACCACACCATATTCAGTTGCGACAAACTGAACGTGCGCGCGGGTAGTCACCACTCCTGCGCCGCTTTTAAGCACCGGAACAATTTTAGAAACCCCTTTGGCGGTCGCGGAACCCAATGCAATGATGGGCTTTCCGCCATCGCTCAGGGCTGCTCCCCGGATAAAGTCCATTTGGCCGCCTACACCACTGAAAATTTCGGAACCGATAGAATCTGCGCAAACCTGTCCTGTAAGATCAATTTCGATAGCGCTGTTAATGGCCGTTACCTTTTTGAGTTTCCGGATGACCGAAGTGTCATTGACATAAGCCACATCGAGCATGGCTACTTCGGGGTTGTCGTGGATAAAATCGTACAGTGCGCGGGTGCCCATTGCAAAAGAGGAAACAATTTTGCCGGGATGTTTGGTTTTCATTTTACCATTGATCACACCGCTTTTTACTAAGGGTAAAATACCATCGGAAAACATTTCCGTATGTACGCCAAGGTTTTTGTGGCTGGTGAGGAATTGGAGTACAGCATTCGGAATACCGCCAATACCCATCTGCAAAGAGGCACCATCTTCAATTAAGCTGGCCACATTTTTCCCAATTGCCATTTCTATTTCACTCATTTTTCCTGTGCCGCATTCGTGAATGTCGTCTTCTGCATACACTGCTGCGGTGAATTGTGAATGATGGATAAACCCGTCTCCCAAAGAACGAGGCATCTTTGGGTTGACCAGTGCAATAATTTTTTGCGCTACCTCGCAAGCTGCTTTAGCAATATCGACAGAGATGCCCAGTGAGCAAAATCCATGTACATCTGGCGGACTTACCTGAATGATGGCTACATCAATCGGGTATTTTTTCCGGCGAATAAAAATAGGAATATCACTCAGAAACATGGGGATATACTGCACATTGATTTCATTCACATGCTGCCTTACGTTTTTCCCTACAAAAAAAGCGTTGACATGAAAGGAGTTGGTGTATTCCGGGTTGGCATACGGTGCGCCGCCTTCTGTATGTAAATGGGTAATTTCCACGCCCGATAATTCGGCATGTCTGTCTGTCAGCGCATATACCAAACGACTTGGTGTGGCTGCTCCGCCGTGAATAAATACGCGTTCATTACTTTTAACAATAGATACCGCCTCTTCTGGTGTTACAAAATGCATAGTCTTTAAATCTAAGTTTGGATAGTAGTATTTATTGAAGAAGGAAATCGAGGAAGCGGCACAAAAATAGCGTTGACTGCATCCATATAGGCAGCAATCAACGCTATTTTTTATTATAGACAATCGGATCAATGTAATCGGGCCTAAGTAGCCCAGGTTTTATCTCCTTTTTTGTAGGGATAGGCACCGTCGTATTTGCCTGGAACTGGCTCATAACGAAGCACTTGTGTGCAGCCGATTTCTGAAGTGAAAAAGCCGGAGACTGCGAGCCCTTTCATGGTTCCCCACCAGGGTTTTGCCTTTTTATCGTCGTGGTGTTCTTTTTCAAAATGTTTCAGCACGGTAATGCGCTGTTCTGCTGTCAGCGCTGAAAATCCTTTGCCCATCATATTTGCTTTAGCATAGTCATCCACTGCTTTGATGCCAGCCATGAAGTCGGTGCGTTCCTTTTCATCGTAGCAATCAGCGACGATTTTTTGGATGAAACGATGCACTTCCGCGTCTTTGGCACCGGGTGTATTGGTGCGCGGGATAATAGTTTCGGCGATATCGGC
>JBILHQ010000128.1:0-18140 GCA_044350415.1 Saprospiraceae bacterium
CTGTGGTGGCGACAGTGGATGGCCAAAGCTGGCTTACTGAATTTACCCTCAATTATGCCCGTAAAATAGGCGAACGCCACAGTTTTGATGCCTTGATCGGCAATACTTACCAGGGGTTTCACTCCGAACGCCTGTTCGCATTTGCCCTTGATTTTCCCGATAACCGCACCGGTTGGCACAGTCTCGGCAGCGCACTTAATCCGCAACCAGCCGGAACCGGGGAGTCCAACTGGGGTATTATCTCTTATTTGGGTAGGGTAAATTATGGTTTTGACAACCGGTTCCTGGTGACCCTGACCGGCAGGGTAGACGGCGCGTCAAAGTTTGGCAAGAACAATAAATATGGTTTTTTTCCTTCCGGTTCGGTGGCGTGGAAATTGCATGAGGAAGAATTTATTCAAAAATTGGGCTGGTTTTATACTTTAAAAACACGCCTGAGTTACGGTATTATCGGCAACCAGGATATTTTCCCGTATGCCTCTTTGGCCACAGTTGGTACCATCGGGCAGGGCACTTTCAACAACGGAGAGGCCTATATCGGTCAGGAGCCGCTGCGGTACCCCAATCCGGGCCTTAAATGGGAGCGTACCGGCCAATTTGATTTCGGTTTGGATGCCGAATTCGCGAAAGGCCGTCTGGGTGCCACTTTCGATATTTACCAGAAACAAACTACTGATTTACTGCTGTTTACGCCACTTCCCACGACCACGGGTTTCAGTGGTTCCTTGTTCAATATCGGTGGTTTGCGCAACCGGGGTGTGGAATTGGCGCTCCATTCCCGCAATCTCACCGGGGCATTCAGTTGGGAAACCGATCTGAATTTTTCGGCTAACCGCAACGAAATTACGGCACTTTCCGGCGGCAATGACATCTTCATTCCGGGGGTATTGACCGTTCCTTCGGGTTGGAGCATCCTTCGGGAAGGGGAATCAATCGGGACCTTTTACGGACTTGTTTCGGATGGCCTTTTTCAGTCCAATGAAGAAGCCACAAACAGTCCGCATCTTAAAGGGCAAAAACCGAAAGCCGGCGACCGGAAATACAAAGATATCAATGGAAGGGATCCTAAAGGTGTACTGACAGGCCAGCCCGATGGGGTGGTGGATGAGGCCGACCGTACTATCATTGGTAATGCCACGCCCGATTTTACCTGGGGTTTGATCAATAAATTCACGTGGAAAGGCATTGATCTTTCCATCTTTATTCAGGGCGTACAGGGCAATCAGATTGTGAATGCTTATTTGTTTGAAATAGGTTCCCTCAATGCCGAAACCAACGTACTCAAAACGTTTTATGATAACCGTTGGACGCCCGAAAATCCCAATAATGAATACCCTAAAGTTAATCCGTCGGACCGCAATGTCTTCAGCGATGCACAGGTGGAAGACGGCTCTTTTATTCGTGTTAAAAACGTCACATTGGGCTATTCTTTACCCAATTCTATGTTAAAAAGGGCCAAATTAAGCAGATTTCGCATTTATGGCAGCATTAATAACCTGAAAACATTTACAGGTTACAGGGGCTATGACCCGGAAGTCAATGCATTTGGGCAAAGTGCACTGCTGCAAGGGATTGACTACGGCGGCTATCCTTTAGCGACCTCCATTATTGGTGGTGTTCAAATTGGTTTTTAAAAAAAAGACGCAACTATAATCATGAAAAAAATACATATCCGCTTTTCCATATCCCTTCTTTTTTTAGCACTGGGTATTTTAGCCTGCAAAAACCTGCTGGAGGAAGATCCCAAGGACCAGGTGTTTGTCGACAATTTTTTCCAAACGGAAAATGACGCTACTGCCGCAGTCAATTCTATTTACGCAATCCTGAATGCTACCAGCTCCGCACCTACTTTTGGAGGCGTATATTTCAGTAGTTACTGGGTGGCGACCGGGTTGGCCGCTGATGAAATGGAGAACAGGCTGGTGGCGACCGATCTTGACCAGTTGGCCACCTTTACCCACCGGCCGGTCAACGGCACCTTATACGATTTTTGGATTTTGGCTTATAAAGGTATTAACAATGCTAATTTTGCCATCGGTGGCATCCCTTCGGTGAAAGCGGATGCAACATTTAAAAACCAGAGAATTGGGGAAGCGCGTTACCTGCGGGGCATGCTTTATTTCGACATGGTGCGGTGGTTTGGTGATATTCCGCTGGTGCTGGCATTGAATGGCGATGTACGGCCGGCCCGCACTCCAAGGGTAGATATTTATGCACAAATCATTGAAGACCTAAACTTTGCTGCACAAAATCTTCCGGAAAGTTATCCTGCCGGAGATGGTTTGGGAAGGGCTACCAAAGGTGCCGCAACCGGCCTGTTAGCCAAAGTTTACCTGACACAAGGCGACTGGCAAAAATGTGTGGACCAGTGTAATACGATTATTAATTCCGGCAAATACGGATTGTATGCCGATTTCGCGGAGGCTTTCCGGGTGCCCAATGAAAATGGGAAAGAAACACTCTTTGGGGTAGGTTTTGGCACTGCCAATAACAGTATTTCCTTTTGGGAGGCCGGGCAGTTCAACGTCCGGTTGTTACCTAAACAATTAACAGGGCAAATTCCCGGCGTCAATGCCCAGGGATGGCAAGTGGCTACCCAAAATCTTTATGATAGTTACAGTCCGCAGGACCGACGCCGCGAAGTGACGCTGTTAACTACCATTCATAATGTCGACGGCACTACCACTACCGTTGAACCACATATTCAGAAATATTGGGATAAAGTGAATGAGCCATTAGCGGGCAATACCGACCATGATTTTCCATACCTGCGGTATGCCGATATTTTATTGATGAAAGCCGAAGCGCTGAACGAGCAAGGCAACGGCCCTAATGCCGATGCCTATGCTGCCGTCAATCAGGTTAGAAAACGGGCGCGGTTCAATGGTACAACCGAATTGCCTGTTCTGCCCGATTTGCAGGGGCTTGGTTATCAGGACTTTAAGGATGCGCTGTTGCTCGAACGCCGCCATGAATTTGTGGGAGAAGGGCACCGGTGGTTTGATTTGGTGCGGTTCAAAAAATTAGAAGCATTGGTGCCGATCGCCAAACCGGGCGTGCAACCGCAATCCTTCCATTACCTTTTTCCTGTGCCGCAGGGAGAAATTGATTTGAACCAAAATTTACTGCCACAAAACACAGGTTATTAACGGGATAAAGATATGCCAGTCATTGCATTAGATTTAGGAGGAACAAGAATAAAATTCGGTTTGGTGGAGCACGGGCAGCTGCTCGATTCGGCCAATATCGAGGTGCCGTCGAGCGACAGTTTTGCGGCTGTTTTGCCGGTAATTGAGGAACAGATCGAACAAATGATGCAAAAAACGGGCATTCAAAACCTGACCGGTATCGGTATGGCTTTCCCAACGATCGTTGATAGCGACCGGATGCGCCTGTTGTATAAATATGTAAAATACAACGATGCCAATGATCTCGACCTGACGAATTGGGCCAAAGAAAAATGGGGTGCATCATTAGTGATGGAGAATGATGCCCGGGCTGCACTCGCAGGCGAATGGCAATACGGTGCCGGGCGCGGCACCGACAATCTGGTGATGGTCACTATCGGCACTGGCGTAGGCTCGGCAGCGTTGATCAATGGCCGGTTGCTCAAAGGCAGTCATTACTTAGCGGGCAATCTCGGTGGACACCAAAATATCCGGTTTGATGGCGTGCGCTGCAATTGCGGCAATACAGGGTGCCTGGAAAGTGAAGCTTCTTCCTGGGCATTGCCCGGCATTTTGGAAAGGGAGCCCTATTTTGCAGAAAGTCCCTTTGCAAAAGGCGAAAAACAGGATTTTGAAGCCGTATTTCGGTGGGCAGCCGCCGGTGACCCCTTTGCATTATCCATAAGAAATCGCTGCCTGGAGGTATGGGCAGCCGGCATCTTGAATCTCATCTATGCGTACGATCCCGAAAGGGTGGTTATCGGTGGCGGTGTGATGCACAGTGCTGATGTGATTTTGCCTTATATCCAACATAAAATGAACCAGGCTGCCTGGCTGCCGGAGCATGCAGTCCGGGTGGTTGCCGCAGAACAGCCAGATTGGGCGGGTGTGCTGGGAATGGGGTATTTGGGGGCTGGGAGTTAAACATTTAAAAAAAACATTGAAAATTGAACACAAATATTTTGAAGTCCAACTACGATAAATATCCAGCAATAAAAATTACTGGCCACGATAACGCATGCTGGTCGGGATGGCAGTCTGTTATTGCACATTTACAAGCGAAAATCGCGGAAAAGCAACAGCAAAGAACGATCGTCGTTGTGGAAACATATCCTGGCGTCAATGATGCTGAAATCATCTATGCGCTTCAAACAGGCCTGTTTCCGGACGTTTTTTTTGACGCAAAAGCGGTATTGCTGGACGAGGCCCAAATTGACAACCTTACCTTCCCGGATGTAACGACCGATCGTATTTTTGGCTTTATGACGCGGCTGACAATTGATCAGTTTTTCGATGCCCAAAAGTTGGGTAATATGCAAAGCAGTGTTCGGGAAGCCAATGGGGTGATTGTGGTCTATGGTACTGGGGCATCGGTGGTGGCAGGCACCTGGGATTTGCTCCTTTACGCTGATATGGCCCGCTGGGAAATACAGCAACGCATGCGTCGCCATGAAGTCGCCAACCTCGGTGCCAATAACCAGGCACTGGACATTACCAGTCTGTACAAACGCGCGTATTTTGTCGATTGGCGGGTTGCGGACCGGCTAAAAAGAAAATTAATGGCACAATGGGATTTGGTGCTGGATACCAATATCCCCGATCAACCCAAAATGGCTGTCGGACAGGCCGTTCGGGATGCCCTGCAACAAACCACCCAACAGCCTTTTCGGGTAGTGCCATTTTTCGATCCGGGCCCCTGGGGTGGGCAATGGATGAAAGAAGTCATTGACCTTGACCGATCGGCAGTCAACTTTGCCTGGGGCTTCGATTGTGTACCGGAAGAGAATAGTCTTTTGCTACAGTTTGGGGACATTACTATGGAAATTCCAGCAATAAACTTAGTTTTTGACCAACCAGAATCCCTGTTAGGCGAAAAGGTGTATGCCCGGTTTGGCGCGGAATTCCCCATTCGTTTCGACTTTCTCGATACCATGAATGGCGGTAATCTGAGTTTGCAAGTCCATCCATTAACGGAATATATCCGCGAACATTTCGGGGTGTTTTATACGCAGGACGAGAGTTATTACATGTTGGATGCCGGGGAGGATGCTTTTGTTTATTTGGGATTAAAGGAAGGTATTGACCCCGACAAAATGATTGCCGATCTGGAAGCCGCACAACAAGGTGGCGTTTCTTTTGATGCAGAAAAACATGTCGGGCGCTGGCCAGTCAAAAAACACGATCACGTCCTGATTCCAGCCGGAACGGTGCATTGTTCGGGTAAAAACAGCATGGTACTCGAAATCAGTGCCACTCCTTACATCTTTACTTTTAAACTGTGGGACTGGGACCGTCTCGGCTTGGATGGGGTACCGCGTCCAATCAATATTGCACATGGCAAAGAAAATATTGATTGGAGGAAAACAACGGGCTGGGTAGGTCAAAACCTGCTCAATTGTTGCGAAAAAACAGATGAAGGTGATGGCTGGTGGGAGGAACGCACGGGCTTGCACACAACAGAATTTATCGAAACCAGGCGCCATTGGTTTACTCAACAGGTGCACCACGATACCCGTGGCAACCTCAATGTGCTCAACCTGGTGGAAGGCCGGGAAGTGATGGTCGACAGTCCAACGGGCGCTTTTGCGCCTTTTGTGGTCCATTACGCAGAGACATTTATTGTTCCCGCGGCTGTCGGAAAATATACCATACGGCCAATTGGGGAAAGTGAAGGGAAAGAATGTGCAACGATCAAGGCGTATGTGCGCTCGTAGGGACGGTCCTCGCAGCCGGTTTAATTTTTAATTTTCAATTTTTAATTTTCAAAGCAAAACATATTCATGTCCACAATAAATAACGACACCACCAACCTCCGCACGGTGTACCTGCTCACGGCAGTGGCCGCACTGGGCGGATTGCTTTTCGGCTACGATACAGCGGTCATTTCAGGGGCAATAGGTTTTTTAAAAACCAAATTCCAACTCACAGCAGCCATGACGGGTTGGGCGGCATCGAGTGCGATCATCGGCTGTATTTTCGGGGCGCTGGTGGCAGGTTGGGCAAGTGATCGCTTTGGCCGTAAAAAAGTACTGGTACTCACCGCTATATTATTCGCTGTTTCGGCGGTTGGAGCGGCTATTCCGGAGAGCCTTACCCAATTCGCTATCTTCCGTTTTATTGGCGGATTAGGTATTGGTGCGGCATCAATGGTGTCGCCATTGTATATTACCGAATTGGCACCTGCCAAAATCCGGGGTAAATTAGTGTCGTATTACCAGTTGGCCATCGTTATTGGCATTCTGGTAATTTTCTTTGTGAATACTCTTATCCAGGGTTCAGGCGACGAAGCCTGGAACGTCGAATATGGATGGCGGTATATGATGGCTTCGGGCGTGTTGCCGGCGGCTTTATTCCTGATTGCCTTGTATTTTGTACCCGAAAGTCCGCGGTGGCTTACCAAAGAGGGGCGTGAAAAAGAAGCCCTGGTCGTGTTGTCCAGTATCAATGGCGAAGCAAGGGCCAGCGAAATATTACGGGAAGTTAAGGCGACTTTGCAAGAAGAACAGGGGACGTTGGGCGAACTGTTTACTGGCCGGTTCAGAAAAGCCATTTTTGTGGGCATCGTGTTGTCTGTCTTTTCACAGGTACAGGGCATCAATGCCATCATGTATTATGCCCCGGAGATTTTTAAAGCCGTTGGGACAGGCACAGACGCTGCTTTTCAACAAACAGTGATCATTGGTATTATCAATGTATTATTCACTTTTGTGGCGATCAATTGGGTGGACCAATGGGGCCGGAAAACTCTCTTGCTGGCAGGTGGGGCCGGAATGGGCATTAGTTTACTCATGGTCGGACTGGCCTTTCATTTTGGGTGGACGGGTTATGGATTGCTCCTTTTTATCCTGTTGTATATCGCCAGTTTTGCCGCCTCTTACGGACCGGTAACCTGGGTGGTCATCTCCGAAATTTTTCCGATCAAAATGCGCGGTGTCGCTATGTCTGTAGCCACATTTTCCCTGTGGATCGCTGTTTATATTGTCACCCAAATGTTCCCGATTCTGCTCGAACAGGCAGGTCCAGCCATGACATTCTGGATATTCGGCGTCATGTCACTGTTGGCCTTCTTCTTTGTATGGTCACAAGTACCGGAGACAAAAGAGAAGACGCTGGAGGAAATTGAACAGTCGTGGTAAGCATGAGCAACCGTTATTTTATTTATTTTTTCAAAAAACAATGCAAAAAAAATTACTCTTTCTGTTGTTGCTGATTGCCACAATCAGTACTGCGCAATCGAAAAAACAACCTGTCGATTACGTTGATTGCATGATCGGCAACCACGATAGCCGCTGGATGCAATTCCCGGGTGCTTCGATGCCGTTTGGAATGGTGAAACTCAGTCCGGACAACCAGCGCCAGGGCTGGAAAGCGGGGTATGAGTATGAGATCAACAGTATTTCCGGATTCAGCCATATCCATTCCTGGACCATGGACGGGCTGCTCATGATGCCCACCCTCGGCCCATTGCAAGTCGAACCGGGCAAAGAAAAGGATCCCGACGGTGGCTATCGCTCCCGTTTCCGGCACGAAACAGAAGTAGCCACACCTGGCTATTATTCCGTGATGCTCGACGATACTAAAATAAAGGCAGAAATTACGGCTACAACCAGGGCGGGTTTTCAACGCTATACTTTCCCGAAATCTGATAGTGCCCGGGTAATGATCGATTTGCAGATTGAATCGGAGTATGGAACAGAATTATACGATGCGCATATTACCAAAGTCAGTGATACCGAAATTGAAGGATATTCAATGCAACAGAGCCTTCGCGGTGCTGGCTGGAATGAATACCAATTATTTTTTGTCATTCGATTCAATAAACCGTTTTATTCCTTCAATGGCTGGACAAGAGACGGGGTTCAACGCAATGTCAATACCTTGTTTTCGGGTTGGAATCATGGTGATTTTGGGGCTTTTGTGCATTTTAAAACAAAAGAAAAGGAACAGGTTTTGGTGCAGACGGGTATCTCCTTCGTGAGTCTTGAACAGGCGCGGCTGAACTTAAATACCGAAATTGTCCAGCCATTTGGCTGGGACTTTGATGCGGTGCACAACAATGCCCGTAAAGTGTGGAACGACCTGCTGAAAGTGATAGAAGTGCAGGGCAAAGACGAAGTGGACCTCAGGAAGTTTTACACCAACCTCTACCGCGTTTATGTCGGCCGCACTATTTACAGCGATGTGAATGGCAAATATGTGGATATGTATGAGAAAGTGCAACAACTTAAAAATCCCGAATTGCCCATGTACGGCGGTGACGCGTTTTGGAATACTTTCTGGAATTTGAACCAGGTGTGGACGCTTGCTACCCCCGATCTGGCGGACAAATGGACGGCTTCTTTGCTCGAATTTTATGACAAAGGCGGGTGGCTTTGTAAAGGTCCGGAAGGGCTGGAATATTCCGGCATTATGGTCGCTTCGCACGAGATTGAATTGATTGTCAGCTCCTATCAAAAAGGCATCCATAAGTTTTACGATCCGGAACATGCCTATACGGCCATGAAACACAACCAGATGGAACAAGGTGTTGCCCATCGCGGTGGGGGATTTGCCGGGAACCGTTGGTTGGATGAATACTTGAAATTCGGTTATGTTCCGCATGAGTATGGTCCTGTATCCAATACATTAGAATACGCGTTCGACGATTGGGCTGTTAGCCAAATGGCAAAAGCATTGGATAAAAAAGACGACTACTGGTATTTCAAACGCCGCGCTTATAATTACAAAAATATCTGGGACGACAGTGTTGGTTATATGAATCTGCGACTGGCCGACGGCAATTTTCAAAAGCCTTTCGATGCTTATTGTTGCACTACCTTCCTTGGTTCCGGCTGGGTGGAAGGCAATGCCTGGCAATACAGCTGGTTCGTTCCGCAGGACATGAAAGGTTTGATTGGCCTGATGGGGAAGGACGAATTTAACCATCGCCTTGAAGAGGGTTTTGTGAAATCCCGGAAGTGGAAATTCAATTCCGAATACACCAACGAAAACAGCCTTTTGGCAATGGGCGTACTGCCCATCAACCACGGCAATCAGCCCAATATGCAGGCAGCCTACCTCTATAATTATTCCGGAAAGCCCTGGCGCACTCAAAAATGGGCAAGGGAAATTATGGAAGTCTATTACGGCAGCGGACCAATGGACGGCTGGCCAGGCGACGAAGACCAGGGGCAAATGGGCGGCTGGTATGTCATGAGCGCTATGGGCCTCTTTGAAATGCGCGGCGGCTGCGATGTGGAGCCTACCTACGAAATTGGCAGCCCGTTGTTTGATAAAGTGACGATTCACCTCGATCCCAACTACTACTCCGGCGGCACTTTCACCATTGAAGCAGTCAATAATTCGAAAGAAAATATTTATGTTCAATCTGCCATGCTTGATGGAAAACCACTTACCAAACCGTGGTTTTACCACAAAGATCTGGTGGATGGCGGCAAATTAGTGTTGGTGATGGGGCCCAACCCCAATGAAAATTGGGGCAGTAAGGAAGGCGATGCCCCTCCCTCTATGTCTGACGAAAACTGATATGATGAAAAGAATAAAGCGGTTGTACCTGTTTCCAATTCTGCTTTTTTGCACCTGCAAAAGAGCAGATTCCGCTTTGTTCGAACTCCTGCCACCTTCCCGCACAGGTATTGATTTTGCCAATACCCTTGCAGAAAGTGACAGTCTGAATATCCTGAATTATATCTATTACTATAATGGTGGCGGTGTAGGTATCGCCGATGTTAACAACGATGGACTCGAAGATGTCCTCTTTACGGGAAATGAATCTTCCTGCCGGCTTTATTTGAATAAAGGAAACCTGAAATTTGAAGACGTTACCCAGGTCGCCGGCCTGACTACCTCCCAATGGTGCACAGGCGTCGCCATGGCCGATGTGAACGGCGACGGTTGGACGGATATATACATTTGCACTGCTGGTTATGCGCAGCCAGACCGCAGGCGTAATTTGTTGTTCATTAACCAGGGTAAAAAAGGCGTGGTACAATTTACGGAGGCCGCCGCCGCTTATGGCATTGCCGATAAGGGGTATTCCACGCAGGCAGCCTTCTTCGATTACGACCGCGACGGCGACCCCGACCTTTACGTCATGAACCACGCCAACGAGCGGGAAACTGTCAATACGCCTTTGCCCAAAAGGACGAATGGGGAAGGGAGCAGCAACGACCGTTTGTACCAGAACAATGGCAATAATACCTTCACAGAGGTGACCAAATTGGCAGGTATTCTTACGGAAGGGTATGGTTTGGGGTTGGCTGTTTCCGATGTAAATGGCGATGGATGGCTGGATATTTATATTTCCAATGATTTCATTTCCAATGATTTGTTGTACATCAATGATGGCGGAAAAAAATTCACCAACCAAATTTCCAAATACTTCAGGCACCAAAGTTACAACGGTATGGGTTGTGATTTTGGCGATATCAACAACGACGCCCGCCCCGATCTCATCGAGGTGGATATGCTCCCCGAAACTGATGTCAGTCAAAAAACGATGGCGGGTACCATGACCTGGGACAAATGGCAAATTATCACTCAGGCTGGTTATGAACCGCAATACATGCGCAATACGTTGCAACTGGCAGGATCTTCACCCACCTGCTTTGCTGAAATTGGCCAACTGGCAGGTATCGCAGCCACCGACTGGAGTTGGGCACCACTTTTTGCCGATTTTGACAATGACGGCTGGAAAGACCTGTATATCACGAACGGCTATCTGCGGGATATTACCGACAAGGACTTTATTGATTACTCCAACAATATGGCCATGTTCAAAAGTCCGGGTGAAGCCAATCGGGAATTGTTGCCCAAAATCAAAACCTTAAAAGGGAAAAAACTGCCCAACCGCATTTTTCAAAATAACCATGACCTCACATTTTCGTCCAAAGCAGATGACTGGGGTATGACCCGTCCTTCCTTTTCCAATGGTGCCGCGTATGCCGATTTGGATAACGATGGCGACCTCGATCTGGTGGTGAATAATATGAACGAACCAGCGTTTGTTTATGAAAATAAAGCCGACAAATTATTGCATAACAATTATTTGAATATCCGGCTTGAAGGCGCCTCCGGCAACGTCGCGGGTATTGGTGCCGCGGTTTCTATCTCCGCTGGTGGACAACAACAATATGTGGAACAATACCTTTCCAGGGGATTTATGTCGTCGGTTTCTCCTGTTTTACATATTGGTTTGGGAAAAAATGTAACCAGGATTGATACCCTTGAAGTGCGCTGGAATGACGGAGTACGGCAGTTGATTTTGGGAGTTCCTGCGAATCAAACCCTTACTTTGAAACAGGGCGGGGCACAGCCATTTGCAGAAAAGACAATTGCTGTCAAAAAGCCCCTCTGGCGAGATGTTACCGGACAATTCGGTATCCATTTTACCCATCAGGAACAGGTTTTTAATGCCTTCCAGTTCCAGCCTTTATTGCTGCACGACTTTTCTGAAAATGGGCCACCTTTAGCGACCGGTGATCTCAATGGTGACGGCCTGGAAGATTTTTTTGTCGGAGGGGCAAAAGGGCAACCGGCACGGTTTTTTTACCAACAAACTGATGGACATTTTACGGGAAAAGATTTGCCTGAATCCTTCAATTCCGAAGATACAGGCGCTTTGATCTTCGACGCAAACGGCGATGGCCAAAACGACCTGTACGTGGTGAGTGGAAGTGGAGAGTGGCCCTCGGGCAGTCCAGCTTACCAGGACCGCCTTTACCTCAACCATGGAAAAGGCCATCTGGAATGGGCGAAAAACGCACTTCCTGGTATGTATACGCCGGGTAATTGTGTGACGGCCGCTGATTTTGATGCTGATGGCGACCAGGACTTGTTTATCGGTGGCAGCGCCGAACCGGGAAGTTACCCAATGCCTGGGCGCAGCTATTTGCTACGCAATAACGGCGGCCAATTCATAGATGTGACGGCATCGATGGCACCAGGTTTGGAAAAATCGGGTATCGTTACTGCTGCACAATGGGCCGATATGAATAATGACGGAACCCCCGACCTCGTTCTGGCAGGCGAATGGATGCCCGTTACTATCTACAAAAATTTTCAGGGCCATCTCACTGATGCAACGGCAGCATTGGGATTAACGCCATCTGCCGGTTGGTGGAATACCTTGTCAGTCAATGATTTAGATGGTGATGGTGATCTGGATATTGTGGCGGGCAACTTAGGTCTGAATGCCCCGTACAAAGCGTCTGTACAAAACCCATTAACGATTTATGCCAGGGATTTTGATCGAAACGGCAGTATGGACGCCATTACCTGCCGTAAAGTGGAAGGGAAAGAAAAGCCTGTCCACCAAAGGAATGAAATGCTCGCCCAAATCAACGGACTTGGGCAAAAATATCCCCGCTACGCCATGTACGCCACGGCCTCGGTACAGGACATGCTGGGCGAAAAGGCTTTGTCGGAGGCATATTACAGGGAGTGCTTTTTGCTGCAGACTACTTGTTTTATGCAGGAAAACGGACATTTTACTTTTAAAACACTGCCCAATATTGCCCAGGTTGCTCCTGTGAACGCCATCCTGTGCGGCGATTTCAATGGCGATGCGCACACCGATATTTTGCTGGCAGGCAACTCCTCTTCAGGCAATGTCGCCACCGGGCAATACGACGCTTTGGGTGGTTTATTATTACTGGGTGATGGTGCGGGCAATTTTCATGCGGCAGGCAGGGATGTCAGCGGTTTTTATCTCCATGGGGCGGGGAAGAGCATGGCACAGGTGGCATTGAAGTCGGGCGGAAAACTGCTGCTTGCGGGGATAAATAATGGCGCATTGCAGTTGTTTGAAAAGGAAAAATAAAGTAATAATACATATAATAATTTTATAATAAAAATTTCATTTATCATTTAACACATTTAACATGAAGTTCAACAATTTTATTTACCTGTTCACAACAGGTTTGCTGATTACCTCAGCCATTGCGTTCAACGCTTGTAAAAAAGACGAAGAACAACCCGCTCCAACAGTCGCTCTTTCGGCGACTACTTTTACCGGTAAAATCGGTTCGACCGCTACGGTTACGGTTACAGTGACTGCTCCGGCAGGCTTGAAAGGATTGACGATCACCAAGTACAAAGGCACCGATATTGATGCTACTTTTGGTACAGGTGGTTCACAAACGGTTACTACTTCCACTTACACACAAACGTATGTATTGTCGGCAGAAGGTCTTACCACTCCAATCCGCTTCAAATTCGCTGCGGAAGATGTTAAAGGCAAAACAGGCACCAACGATTTCATCATCACTACCCAGCCAAGTGTCAGCTACTTGTTGACTACTTACAACTGGCTGTGGAAATCTAAACTTGGTAAATGCGCTGCTGCTGACCCGGAAACAGAGCAAATCGTGGACTGCGAAAAGGACAATTCTTATGTTTTCAGTACTGACGGAACGTTCAAAGTGAACTATGGTCCGGTAACAGGCGGCACGGGTTCTTGCCAGTTCGACGGTTTCCGGATCGGCGACACCTGGACACTTAATGCTGATGAAACAGAATTGACGCTGAAATCGCCAAGTGCTTTTGATCCAAACGACATTCAGGTGGAAGTGTACAAAATCACAACCGCCACCAATGCTACGATTAAATCAAAACAAACCGTCGATCTTACCGTGTTTGGTTGTATTATCTACGACTGGACTTTTGAATGGTCGGCTACACCGAAGTAAGCGGTAATTGAGAGCATGTTTGGGATTTTTTTGAACTGAAGTTCAATAGTTGATGGTTGCTGAGCCTGTCGAAGCATGGTTCTGACGATAATCCAACAAGGGAATTTACCTGGTAATTGACCGCGTTGATTTGAAGTTAGATTCATACTTCGACAGGCTTAGCAACCCTAAAGTATGGGTTTTCACGAAGAAAAAATCCCAAATATGTTCTTTGTCCTGGCTGAAAAAAGATGTATGGTTCCAAATGTCCTGGATAGAGCACTAAGTTCTTCAAAGATTATTCCAAAGCGCTGGAATACAATCTGTTGGAAAGTATACTTTAGCACCAATCAATGCCCGGCAAGGTCATTTATAATTCGTTGATGTTCGACAGATAATCATCAGCCTGTTTTAAAAGTGCTGCTTTTGCATCGGGCTCCATTTTCTTCCAAACATTATACATCATTCCTATGCGTGGGTTTTTGGCCAGCTTATTTTCATGCCGGGCATAGAAATTCCAGTATAAACTATTGAATGGACAGGCTTTTTCTCCTGTTTTTTTTGATTTGTCGTAATGACATCCTGTGCAATAGGAACTCATTTTATGAATATAAGTGGCCGAGCTCACATAAGGCTTTGTACCTACTATTCCTCCATCGGCAAACTGGCTCATGCCTCTGGTATTGGTGATTTCCACCCATTCGATGGCGTCAATATAAATACCCAAGTACCAGGCATCTACTTCATCGGGATGCACACCGGCTAATAAAGCAAAATTGCCGGTAATCATTAATCGTTGGATGTGATGGGCGTACGAAAATTCAAGCGATTGATGAATTGTATTTTTCAAACAATTCATTTTGGTTTTTCCCGTCCAAAACCAATTTGGTAATTTTCCCGTATGTTCCAAATAATTAAGATCAGCAAATTCGGGCATTTTAAGCCAATAAATACCCCGCATGTATTCCCGCCAACCAATAATTTGTCTCACAAAGCCTTCCAGTTGATGGTACGCAATTTCTTGCGGTCTTCTGGTATAAACTTCAATAGCTTTGTTTACCACTTCTTGCGGCGATATTAGTTTTACATTCATTGAAAAAGACAAACGGGAATGATACAATGACCATTCACCAGGTGCCATAGCATCTTGAAATGTTCCAAATAATGGTAAACAATTTTCCGTAAAATAGTCGAGCAGCACTAAAGACTGTGCCCTGTTAATTGGCCACAAGAATTTTTTACTATTAACGCTTCCAATTGTATTTACTTTCGATTGTAGGATCTCATTTTCTATTTCATGGACATCATTTTCAAAAAGTAATGGCGGTACAGGCTGGTGCTTCTGGGGTAATTTTTGGCGGTTATCTTGGTCAAAATTCCATTTGCCGTTCATTGGTTGATCGCTATCAACAATAAGTACCTGGTGTTTTTTTCGCATGTAGCGGTAAAATGTTTCCATCAAATACATTTTTTTACCTTTAAAGAGCGCTTTCAGTTCATCTCTTGTACTGTAAAAGTGCTGCGAATCGCTTACACTAAAGGCAATATTTAATTGGCGGGTAAATTGTTTCAAATGCTCATCCAATCGGTATTCATCCGGCAACTGATACTCAAACCTGGTGAATTGATGAGTGGAAATAAGCGACGCACAATTTTTGTCAAAACGTTGTAAATTATGGTCATCAGCCAATTGAATATAAATTACCTGGTGTTTTTGTTGCTGTAATTCCCTGGCGAAACATCGCATTGCTGCAAAGAAACCAATTACCTTTTGGATATGGTGTTGTGCATAGTCGGTTTCGCTTCTGATTTCCATTAAGACATAGGTTACAGATGGATCAACCGTTTTAAACCAGGTATGTTGGATATGGAGTTGATCACCCAAAATCAAACGCAAAGTCTTTTGTACCGCTGTTGTCATATTAGTTTTTATTTTTTTCCCGCGATTCCGGATGGTTCACGTGTTGGGCTAAAATTCTTTTTCCCTCTGTTTGGACACCTTCATTTTTTCGAAAACCCCGTACCATATCGCTGGTCACCTTTCTGGTTGCTGCTATTTTAACAATAGGCAGGGGGGAGTGTTTCCCAATTTCGCAATGGTACAACTGTTGTTCCATAATACTGAGTTTATGCGGTTCATGTATCAGATTGAAGGGAATATCTGTAAGTTCTGGAACCCATTGTTTGATAAACAAGCCCTCCGGATCGTGGTCTTCTGAATTTTTTACCGGATTATAAATTTGGTGATCCAGGTGGACAACGTTCCAATTTTCTTCTGCTACTAATTTTGGTGGTGTGGTCATTTGCGCTTCCCAACGTTTTTTCCAGTGTTTCTGGCTTTTCAATTTCTCCTTCATTTCCACCAGCGATTCGTAAACAAAACGCCAATGCCTTATAGCACTATCTGGATATGCCATCACCGAAGGTTCAAAAATATAAACCAACAACATCGGAAGATTGGATTGTCGCGCAAAATAAAGTGGTTCGTGGTCGGTAAACCGTAAGTCACGTTTAAACCAAACTATATTTATTGCTTGCATTGCTATTTCAATTATTTAATTCACGGCCAGTGAAGGTTTGCCTAGTTGTTGCCCCCTCACCAACAAGGCAATATCGCTAAAGTTCATTAGGAATCGGAGAGTATGTCAGGAATTTTTTGAACTACCAATCACCTACATACTCATACATAGCATACCACAATAAAAAATTTGTCCAAAATGCCTTGATTCCTTTCCAAATTCCTAATACATTTGCTGACCTTACAGGGAAGGGGAATTACTCTCTTTTGTCACCACCACTATTTGCTTTAACCAATAAAATTACATGTCGGAAAATATAAGAAATCTCTCCTATAGAAAGGGGCTGAAAGACAAGCTGTTCGAACACTTGTCGGATGGCCGTTCAGCGGAAAATGGGCTCGACCAGGATGCCATGCGCAGTGTGGCCGATAAATACCTAATCGGGAATGCCAATGTCTATGGAGCCGCTACTTTTTACGATTTCCTGAACCCGGAGAAAAGTAACAAGAAGGTATTCGCCTGCGCAGGTAGTGCTTGTATGCTCGCGGGAACCCAAAACGGCCTTCAACAAACGCTCGAACAGCACTTCGAACCTTCAGAAATCGGGGAAGTCTATTGCCTCGGCCGGTGTTACGAAAATAATGCTTTTCATTACAAAGGCCTTAATTATTCCGGGCAGGCCGACCAGCAAATCAAAGCATTGAAGGGTGGAACGGTCACTTCCATCGCCGACCAGTACACCGTCGGAGCATTGGGGAAAGGCATCCTTACCGCTGACAATCCCAGCCCTGAAGCCACGGTGCAAACACTCCTTCGGTTGCTCGAAAGTGACCGCGATCAATTGCTGGAGGAATTGACGGCTTCCGGTTTGCGGGGGCGGGGTGGGGCGGGATTTCCGTTTGCCTTTAAATTAGCGGCGGTAAAAAAAGAAAATGCCGACCAAAAATACATCGTCTGTAATGCCGATGAAGGCGACCCTGGTGCTTTCTCCGATCGGTACCTGCTGGAGCAAAAAGCGCACCTGGTGCTGTTTGGTATGGCCATCAGCGGCTATATCAGCGGGGCAGAAGATGGCGTGGTTTATATCCGGGCCGAATATCCGGAAGCCATTGAGATTTTGAAAAAAGCTGTTGAGCCATTTAACCATATTTTTCCCTTTCAGAAAGCCGATGGCGAAATGGTCGATTTCCATTTGCATGTTGTAAAAGCGCAAGGGGCTTATATCTGCGGAGAGGAAACCGCGCTTTTGTCATCCCTGGAAGGCCTGCGCCCCGAAGTACGCACCCGTCCGCCATTTCCCGTTCAATACGGGCTTTTCGGCAAACCAACGGCAGTTAACAATGTGGAAACCCTGGCCAATCTTCACTTTATTCTCACGGAAGGTGGCGCAGCTTTTAAAGCCATTGGAACTGCC
Organism: Saprospiraceae bacterium; assembly: GCA_044350415.1. Taxonomy (GTDB): domain Bacteria; phylum Bacteroidota; class Bacteroidia; order Chitinophagales; family Saprospiraceae; genus M3007. The sequence continues at coordinate 17,768 of JBILHQ010000128.1, forward strand.
AAATCGTCGGGCACCAAACTGCTTTCCCTCGACAGCCATTTTAATCGTCCGGGTTTGTACGAAGTCGATATGGGAACATCTTTGTCCTTGGTTATCAATGAATTGGGCGGAGGAATGAAAGAACCAGTTAAAGCTTTTCATATCGGCGGACCGCTTGGCGGATTAGTACCCATGCGCAAAACAGGCGATCTGACTATTGATTTCGAAAGCTTCGCGGCCAATGGTTTCCTGCTCGGTCATGCCTCCGTTCTCAGTATTCCGACGCGGTTCCCATTGGTGGAATACCTCGAACATTTATTTGCATTTACTGCCCACGAAAGTTGCGGAAAATGTTTTCCCTGCCGTATCGGTTCGGTGCGCGGCAAAGAATTGC
>JBILHQ010000303.1:0-5687 GCA_044350415.1 Saprospiraceae bacterium
CCTTGTCCGCCAGTTGCCGGCTTGCGGAAAAGCCCCATCAAACACATCATCTATATCACCAAAGAAAATCGCACCTATGATGAGGTTCTCGGACAATTGCCCGGCGCAAAAGGCGATGCGTCGCTTGCCCGTTTCGGCGTCAATGTAGATATGATACATGGTGCAGATACCGTTCACCACGCCAATATCATGCCCAATCACAGTCGGATTGCACAGCAATGGGCTTTTTCTGATAATTTTTACTGTGATTCGGACGCTAGTATCCACGGGCACCATTGGCTGGTAGGTACCATTCCAAATGAGTATGTGGAAGCCAATTCGCAGGCAGATAACAGCTTTAATCCATTTTCAAAAGCACCGGGGCGTCGTTTGCCTGCTACTACCGGTGGTATGGACCCGGAAGATTACAATGAAATTGGCGGCCTTTGGGAAAATCTCGCAAGGAATAATGTGTCTTTCTTTTCTTTCGGCCAAAGCAATGAATTTGCCGGTAATTATGAAGAATGGAATGATACATTGATCGGTACAGCACACCCGGTTCCGTGGCCATTACCCAAAGTGTTGTTCGATCGCACCTGCCGCGATTATGCGGGATTTAACGGCAATATTCCCGATCAGTTTCGGGTGATACAGTTTGAGCGGGAGTTCAAAAAACGCTGGATGTCGGGCGCCGAACCGTTCCCGCAATTTATTTCTATGCAATTGCCCGACGACCATGGCACGCGCCCACGCCCGGAAGACGGCTATCCGTATGTCGATTCGTATATGGCCGATAATGACCTGGCCCTCGGACGCATTATTGAAATACTAAGTCAGTCGCCCTGGTGGGACAGCACACTGGTGATCGTCACCGAGGATGATCCGCAAGGTGGTGTAGACCATATTGACGCGCACCGCAGTATATTATTGATGGCTGGCCCGTTTGTCAAACCCGGTTATGTGTCGCATCGCCACGCCAATTTCGGGTCAATTTTGCGCACGATCTATACCCTGCTCGATATGCCTTGCGTCAATCAGTATGATGCAACAGCTACATTGCTCGACGATTTCTTTACTAATAAACAAGATAAAAAGTCATACACTCCGGCGCCCTATGATTCCCGTGTTTTCAATCCGCAACTGGCCTTAAAAAAATACGGCCGCAATTTTGATTGGCGATCGGTGGAACAGGATCAGAAAATGGACGATGAGCGGGAACAACGGGTGGCCTTTTATCAGTCGAACACCGCTCCGGAAAACAGCACTAAACCCGTGGTGGTCGATTACGCTAAAGGCAGCGAGGCTGTAAAAACACAAATACTGGCTACGATCATGGCTCCCAATACCCTCGTTTATTTTACGGATGAGCATACTGATCCTGCATTAATGGAAGCCATTAAATCTGGAAAATATCATAATACCGGGAAAATGGTGCGCTGGTTTCATGTAGATTCAGTAAAGAAAACTTTTATTGAAAAAAAATAAGGACAAAGGGTAAGGTGTCAGTAAGACTCCGATAGATGGGTATAACAGCGTTAGCAAGGATCTCAAAATTCTGAAAGACGCTGGTCCAAAGTTGCGAAACAAAGGATAACCCATAACGGAGCAAGCCGAAAATCAGCAGAACAGTGTAGGCAATGTTTTACCCTATTTTTTTTGACTTTTTCATGATAAAAAACTTACTAATCACCTTGATCTTAATCGTTTGCTGCATGTTTGGTTTAACCCTTGACGCTTAGACCCCTAACTGGCTTACTGCTGGAAATACGGGTGCTGCCACTTTCAAACTTGGAACGACGGACGCTAACCCACTCCGCATTTTTACGAATAATTTGGAACGGATGAGACTGCCATTTGGTACTACACCATCCACCTTAATCATCGGAGATATAGTAGGATTCTAGGATAATAATTCCCAGGCTGCTAATCTCAAATTAAGCCTTGACATTCAAAATAATGTCACAACGACTTATGGTGGCAGTGTCGGTGCCCATGTCCAGACATCTGCCAATGGAGCCAACTGTATCGGAGGCTCTGAGAGCTACTTGTCCTCTTCATCAGTATGGTCTGCCGGCGGAGGACTCACAGGTGTGTCTGGTTTGGTAAATGTTACTTCTATGGCTGCTCCGCAGGGTAATTCAGGTGCTTATGGTGGTGCATTCACTTCCACACTAACTGCTGCGCAATTATCCAGTAGAGGAACTTATAGTACTAAAGTAACAGGTGTAAATTTTGTGATAATTTTAACCTCCCCAATCCGGCAATTCCTCCAAAAATTGAAACGATTTTTCCGCGTAATCCATGGCGGCACAACAGGATTGTAAGCCATTGGTAATCATGAGGAAGGGTACTTGAAGTTGGAGATTATATCTTGCGGCCTGTTCCATTACCTCCTGTTTGAGGGGGACCTTGGGCGATTTACATTCTACCAGTAACCAGGGTTTCAGGGCTTTGTCAAACACCACGATATCACAACGGCGCGGCATGCCATTGACCTGAATACCAATTTCCGAGCGGATTCGCGTGGCAGGGTATTGTTTAATGCCCAATAAGTATTGCAACACCATCTGTCGCAGCAGTTCTTCGGGGGTGAGTACCACATATTTCTTCCGCACCGGATCGTGTACCAGTATCTGGGATTTTTCGCCTTTCCGATACTGAAGCGACGATTCGAGTGGTAAAAGGTCTAAAGAGAGGAGCATCGCACAAAGGTTCAAAACTTTTTTGCAAAAAGTCCTTATATGCGCAAGGTGTATTGCAGAAGATGTAACTTTGCGGCGCTTTAACCAATAATTTATTAAAATGGCTCGTGTAGAATTAGTGATGCCCAAGATGGGCGAAAGTATCATGGAGGCCACCATTCTCAAATGGCGGAAGAAACCAGGGGACACGATTGAACTCGACGAACCCGTATTAGACATTGCAACCGATAAGGTCGACTCCGAAGTGCCGTCGCCTGTGGCCGGTATTCTGGTGGAAATTCTTTATCCGGAGAATGAAGTGGTAGCTATTAATGTGGCCATTGCGGTCATCGAAACGGAAGCCAGTGCTGCGCACCCTGTCGCTTCTCCTGCGGTACAAACGCCTGTTGCCACCACCAACGGACAGTCTGCCGCTCCGGCGGCAGTGCCTTATGTGCCTGTAGCTGCCACTGCTGAATTGTCAACATCCTCCGGCGACCGGTTCTATTCTCCTTTGGTGCGCAATATTGCCAAAACAGAAGGTGTCTCTGCTACTGAACTGGATCGTATGCTCGGTTCGGGCGCGGAAGGCCGCGTTACCAAAAAAGATATTCTTGACTTTGTGGCTTCCCGCACCACTCCGGTAAGTGCGCCTGTATCAACACCTGCACCTGCTCCACAAGCCCAACCTGCCCGCCCGTCGGCGTCGGTCAGTGGCAATGTGGAGATTATCGAAATGGATCGTATGCGCCGCCTCATCGCCGATCACATGGTCATGAGTAAACACACCAGTCCGCATGTCACTTCTTTTGTAGAGGCCGATGTAACGAATATGGTAAATTGGCGTAATGGTGCAAAAGACCGGTACAAAAAACAATACGGCGAAAATATCACGTTTACCCCGATATTTATCGAAGCTATTGTCCGCGCAATCCGCGACTTCCCGATGATCAACAGTTCGATCGACGGCAACCGGATCATTGTGAAAAAAGATATCAATATCGGTATGGCGGCGGCATTGCCTTCGGGTAACCTCATCGTGCCGGTGATCAAAAATGCTGATTACCTGAATCTGGCTGGCCTCACGAAACAGGTCAATGACCTTGCGAACCGCGCCCGCCAAAATCAACTCAAGCCGGAAGAAATTCAAGCCGGAACGTTCACCCTCACCAATGTCGGTTCTTTTGGCAATGTAATGGGAACGCCGATTATCAATCAGCCGCAGGTGGCTATTATGGCAGTTGGAGCGATTAAGAAAAAACCAGCAGTCATAGAAACCGAATACGGCGATGTCATTGCCATCCGGCAAATGATGTTCCTTTCGCTCAGTTACGACCACCGCGTGGTCGATGGCTCCCTCGGCGGCTCTTTCCTGCGCAAAGTGGCCGATTATCTGGAGCAGTTTGACGCAAAAAGAGAAATATAATACTGAACTGATGTGGCGTGCTTCAGAACCAGTGCTTTATATTCAGTGCTCCAAATGGTGAACTGATTGCGAAGTGTGGTGTTTATTAATATTGAAAGCCAATCGGATGAACCAGATCAACAATGATCTGTGGTTGTCTGCCACGGCACAAAAACTCTCATTTCTTTTAAAGACAAAACAATATGGCATTTACACTTCCCGAACTCCCTTACGCTTTCGATGCACTGGAACCGCACCTTGACGCGCGCACCATGGAAATTCACCACGGTAAGCACCATGCAGCCTACGTAAACAACCTGAACGCTGCTATCGAAGGTACTGACTTGGCCGGCAAATCACTGGAAGAATTGATGGCGATTGTGAGTACATTGGCACCGGCTATCCGCAATAATGGCGGTGGCCACTGGAACCACAGCATGTTCTGGCAAGTTATGTCGCCCGAAGGTGGCGGCGAACCTTCCGGAGCAGTTGCCGAGGCGATTAACACTGCTTTCGGTTCATTTGATGAATTTAAAAAATTGTTTGTACAAGCAGGTGTCACCCGTTTTGGATCGGGGTGGGCTTGGCTTTGTGCAGGTGCTGATGGTGGTTTATTTATTACTTCAACACCGAATCAGGACAATCCATTAATGGACTTGGCCGATAAAAAAGGTACTCCAATTCTTTGCCTTGATGTGTGGGAACACGCTTATTACCTGCATTACCAAAACCGTCGCCCTGATTATGTCACAGCATGGTGGAGCTTAGTGAATTGGGAAGAAGTGGCGCGCCGATTTGGGAAATAGCCATCAGTTTTAGTCCCTGGTCAGTTTTAGTCCCAAGTCCCAGGTCCGTAGAGCATACTCCAAGCATTTTGATTTATACGAATGGACGCCCTGCTCGGGGTATACTCTACGGACCTGCAACTTGGCACTAACAGACTTGGGACAAAACAGCCTTGGGACTAATTTTTTTTATATCATGCAATTGCGCGGTAAAATATGGGTCGGGATCACCGGAATATTCATCGGAGATTTGTTGGGATTACCATTGGGTGGCCTGACGGGTTTTCTGGTGGGCTCGTTGCTGGGCCATATCTTTATCGATGTGCCTGGTGAACGGGATGCGGAGACATCGGAATACCAGGAATACCAACAAAAGCAAGGCCGGTTTATTTTTCACGTAATGGCCCTTTGTGCGAAAGTCGCTAAGGTAGACGGTGTGGTCAACCGCAATGAACTCAATTTTATGGACCGCCTGATGCGGCAGCAATTCCGGCTGAATGACAGGGGGCGTGCCGATGCCATCCGTATCTGGAATAATGCAAAAGATTCAGAAGTGCCTTTCGACCGATATGCCCGTGCTTTTTACGAGGCATTTGCACAGGAGCGCTACCAAATCAACAATATGATGGATTTGCTCTTTGCCGTTGCAGCCTCCGACGGTGGTCTGAGTCCCCGGGAAGAGGAGCTTTTATTGCGGGCCGCGCATACTTTTCGTATTTCCCGGATGCAGTATGATCGCATCAAATCCAGGTTCTTTCACGTCCCTCCGCCCAAACAAGCAGCGTATACGCCGATGGATCCTTATTACGCTATTCTCGGTGCCATACCTTCCGATAC